>JBBDMR010000055.1:0-5169 GCA_040878225.1 Acidimicrobiia bacterium | reverse complement strand
TTTGAACATTCAGCAAGTCAGCGGTTTGCTGAATCGGGCCGCATGGTGCTTGGCTGGCCCGATGCCTGCACTCAGACTTGGAATCGACCTCGACGGTGTCGTCGCCGATTTCACCAAAGGTTGGATGGCCTTCTACAACCGGGAGTTCGGCACCGACCTCAAAGTCGAGGACTCGGTGACGTGGAATGGCCTGGTCGAACTCACCCACTTCAGGTCGATGGGTGAGTTCTGGCATTGGGCGAGCGATCTCGACGGCAAGTCGCTGTTCTGGCATCTGGAGACCTTTCCCGGCGCCGTCGACGCCCTGCATGCACTTGCGGCCGAAGGCCACCACATCGCCATCCTCACCACCAAACCCGAATACGCAGTACACGACACCTTTGACTGGCTGGCCAGGAACCAGCTGCCCACCACCGAGGTCCACATCCTCCAGGACAAGTGGAAGGTCGATTGCGATGTTTACCTCGATGACTCCCCGGTGGTCCTTCCCCGACTGGTGACCCATCGCGGCGATCGAACGATCTGCCGGTTTGTCAGACCATGGAACAAGCCCGTCGAAGGAGCCATCGATGTCACCGGGTTCCCCGAGTTTCGCGAGGTCGTCTCGCGCTTGGCGGGAACGCCTTCGATGGAACTAAGTTGAATGGAGCGATGGCGGGCCGTCGCAATAAATAACGCAAACACGGAGAATGAGAATGAAGCTAAGAAGCCTTTTGGCTTTGGTAACGGTTCTCGCACTCGTCCTTGCCGCTTGTGGTGGAGACACCGAAGAGACAACGACAACTGCCGGAACTGAAGAAACCACAACAACAGAAGAAATGGTCGACACGACCACAACCGAGGCAGAAGGCTCTGAATGGCCGGAGCAACTGACCTTCGGGTTCGTTCCCTCCAGGGAGGCGGAGGACCTCCAGGACAACGTGGACGTTCTCGCAACCATCCTGAGCGACGCTCTCGGCATCGAAGTGAACGGTATCGTTCAGACCGACTACACCGCACTCGGTGTGGCCCTCGGTAACGGCGAGGCCCAAATCGGCGCCCTCGCACCGGCCAACTATGTGCTGGCCAGCCGGCAATTCGACAACATCGAACTGCTTGCGCAGTCGGTGAGGTTCGGATCGTCGACCTACCACGCCCAGTACTTCACTAACGATCCGAGCGTTTGCGGCGAAGGTGTAGACCCGGTGGAAGGTGCCTTCGACTACGACGACAGCGGTGCAGTGGCGGCTTTCGGGCCGACCGACGTTCCCGCCCTTCAGGTCGGGTGGAACCCCGATGGCACTCCCGAAGACGGAATCTCGGCAGGTCTCGCTTGCCCCGAGCCCGTGGATGTCAGCGTTGTCGAGGGTGGCACGATGGCCTTCGGCACCGAGACTTCGACCTCGGGATACATCTTCCCGGTGCTCGAACTCAATGACGCCGGCCTGACCCAGGACGTCGACTATGAGTCGTACTACTCGGGCAGCCATGACAACTCCGTGTTGGCGGTCTACAACGGCGAAGCCGACTTCGGCGTGTCGTTCGACGACGCCAGGCGCAACGTGCGCGAGGAGTTCCCCGACGTGGGCGAGAAGGTGATTGTGTTCAACATCACAGCCCCCATTGCCAACGATGTCATTGCTGTCGACGCCAACCTGCCGGACGACCTGAAGGACGCGATCTTCGATGCGCTCACCGAGTACATAGCCACCGAAGAAGGTGCTGCCCTCATGGAAGAGATCTACAGCTGGACCGACCTGACCCGTGCCGATGAGATGACCGAGGCCTCGTTCGTGCTCATCGAGCAGGCGATCGACGAACTCGGTTTCGGCACCGAGTGACCTGACCCACATTCGTGGGAGTGAGTGGGGTCGACTGCGGTCGACCCCACTCTTCGCACTATTTGACCGACACACCACTAGTGGTGTGTCCACTAGGGTTGCCGGGCTTCGGGGAGCTGGAGGCGGAGAAGGAGCACCATGATCGAGTTCGATAACGTCGAAGTCACCTATCCCAACGGTTACAAAGCACTCAACGGCCTGTCGGTCACCATCCCCGACGGCGAGCTGGTGGTAATTGTCGGAATGTCAGGTGCCGGCAAGTCGACGTTCCTCCGGGCGATCAACGGATTCGTGCCAATCACCGGCGGCTCGGTGAAGGTCAACGGCATTGAGGTTCGGGGGGCGAAAAGCAAGACACTGCGTGAGCTCCGCTCCGGCATCGGAATGATCTATCAGACCTTCAACCTCGTGAATCGGACCAGCGTCATCAACAACGTGCTCATGGGCCGCCTCGCCCATGTCGGCTTCACCCGGGCGATGCTGGGCATGTGGCCCTCTGCCGACAGGGAGGTTGCCTTGAAGGCCCTCGAGAGGGTTGAACTCGTCGAGAAGGCTTACTCACGAGCAAGCGACCTCTCGGGAGGACAGCAGCAGCGGGTCGGCATCGCTCGCGCCCTGGCGCAGGAGCCCGGGGTGCTCCTTGCCGACGAGCCGGTGGCCTCACTCGACCCGGTCACATCCCACACCGTGATGCGCGATCTGAGACGCATCAACCGCGACCTGGGGATCACCACGATCATCAACCTGCACTTCCTCGACCTTGCCCGCTCCTACGGCAAGCGTCTCATCGGTCTCCGCGACGGAGAACTGGTCTACGACGGTGATATCGCGGATGTCGACGAAGCGACCTTCCGGGGAATCTACGGCCGTTCGGTGACGCCGGACGATCTTTTGGAGGGCGCCGATCTGTGACCGTTCTGGCTGCTGAAGCTGGGACCCGTCCTGAGGCTCCCCGCCGCACGGTGACGATGCTGGTGCCACTTCTGGTGGCGACAGCAGCAATGATCCTGGGGGCGGCGACCGCGAGCTTCGCCCAGGGAGCGATCTGGGGCCTGATTGGTGCCGCCGGAATCTATGCAGCCCTCCGCTTGGGTCAGGTCGAGGCCGACCTGGTAGACGCGCTCCTCCTTATCGCCGGGCTTGTCGCCTCAACCGTCCTTGCCGTGACGGTCCTCCCGGCCGCTCCCGAATCGATGGATATCTTGGTCGCGTTGCGATTCGCCGGGGCGTGGGCACCGGCGGGTCTCGCCTGTGCCGTCGTGGCCGCGCGACATGGCTCCGGACCGAGTTCGGTCGCCAACGTGGTTTTGATGTGGCTCTTCGCCGGGGCGTTCGCTTTGCCTGCGGCACAGACGTTCGGAATGCTCATTCCGTTGGACGAACTGCTCCGGGGGACAGAGTCGGACTTCGGCGTCGGCGTCTACATGACCGTCGCCATGGTCATCGCCGGACTCGGGGTGGCGGCTTTTCTCGCTGTTGTCACTCGTCTCCCAACGCTCGGCACGGTATCGGTGTTCGTGATCATCACTCTCTATGCAGGCGCCAGCGTCGGGTTCAGCATTCCCGCTGTGATCGCTGGTTTCGCCGACATCGTGAACGTCCCCAACCTGTGGCCTCCCGACTTCGGCTGGGCCATCGGCGAAGGGAACTGGTGGTGGCTGCCGTCGTGGGAGTTCGGGGCTCCGGAGCGGACCAATCCATTGGTCGAGACGGTCAGAATGGGCATCATCGCAACGGTGCTCGGCTGTGGTGTCGCCCTACCTCTCGCCTTCTACGCGTCGACCCTCACCACGTCGAACCGGCCGGTGTACCTCGCCGCCAAGGGCTTCATGAACGTCACCCGTACCATCCCCGACCTGTTCTGGGCGGTCATCCTGGTATCCGCGGTCGGAGGTGGGCCTTTCGCCGGTGCCATCGCCCTGGCAATTTTCGCGATGGCGATCATGTCCAAACTCCTCTCCGAGACGATCGACGCCGCTGACCCGGGTCCGCTCGAGGCTGCAAAAGCGACCGGGGCGCGGCATTCCCCGGCGGTCCGCTCGGCGGTGCTCCCCCAGGTGCTCGCCAGCTACGTCGCATACGGTCTCTACATCTTCGAACTGACCATTCGCGCTTCGGCCGTAGTCGGGCTGGTTGGTGCAGGAGGGATCGGCAGGGTCATCGAGGCCCAGCGGGTCTTCTACAGATTCGACCGGATCCTGGCCATCGTGATCATGATCGTCATACTTGTCTTCATCCTCGACCAGATCAGCGCGGCCATGCGAAGGCGCCTGGTATGACCTCTCAGACCGAGACCCAGACGCCGGAGGTGATCCGGCCGAAGCAGCCGGTCGGCCCACGAGTTTTCCGCTGGGCAGTGACCATCGCGATCGTCATTCCCGCCATCTGGTCGGCGGCCGGCCTCGGGGTGTCGGTAGAGCGGTTATTGGCTGCTCCAGCAGATATCTGGAACATCGTTCACCGCTTGTTCCCACCCGACCTCAGCCCGGAGGTCGTGCAGCGGGCAATGCCCAAGGTGATGGAATCGCTCTTCGTTGCCTGGATGGGCACGATCATCGCCGCCGTCCTCTCACTCCCCCTCGCGGTACTTGCCGCGCGGAATATCTCCAGCCGGGGCGTGGGTTTCGTGGTCCGCCAGCTCCTGGTGTTGATCCGCTCGGTACCTGAGCTGCTCCTGGCGATGGTCCTGATCCCGGTCACCGGGCTCGGGGCATGGACCGGGACCCTTGCGCTCGGAATCCATTCGGTGGGGACACTCGGCAAACTCACCTCAGAGGAACTCGAAGGCATCAACCAGGGGCCTGTGGAGGCAATCGCCGGGGTCGGAGGGTCAAAGCTCGCCCAGATCCGGTTCGGGGTGCTCCCCCAGGTGATGCCGACGATCATGGCGTACTGGCTCTACAGGTTCGAGATCAACATCCGGGCTTCGGCCGTCCTCGGTGCCGTCGGCGTCGGTGGTATCGGCGCCGAGCTCATTGCCCAGATGCAATTCCGCAATTTCGAGCGGGTCGGCACTGTGCTCTTCCTCACCATCGCTGTGGTGTTGGTCATCGACACCATCTCGGCGCGGTTGCGGCGCCGGATCATCACCGGGAATCGGGAGCCGGGGCCTGTGGCGATCTACCAGTCGGCCGGGGTGGTCAAGCGAGTCGGCCTGCTGCTTCTCACTGCCGCAATCAGTTTCGCCGTCGTCTTTCTCCTCATCCAGCTGCAAGCACCCGTCGTCTAGTGCTCTGGCCAGCAACGATGGTGATGTTCAGGGCGAGTCAGGGGCGTCGTCCAGCAAGGACGCGTCGACGTTGGCCACCGGGCCGTTCGTCGAGGACGAGGACGCAGCTGGCGGCGTCAT
>JBBDMR010000054.1:0-5236 GCA_040878225.1 Acidimicrobiia bacterium | reverse complement strand
GACGTCGCCTCCATTACATCGTTATGACGATCTTGGAGCGGACGCGACTGCCCATGTGTCGCATCGCCTCAGCGATCCCACTGAGTGGATAGGTCGCCTCGATCAGCGGTCTGATCTGCCCGTTCTTGGTCATTTCTCCAAGCAACTCGAAATCGGGCTGGTTGAATTTGGCGATGAAGAAGGTAGCCGTCTGGCTGCTTCCGATCGAGGAGACACGGGTCTTGAGAATGTGGCGGAGTGGACCGAGAAACTTGCCCTCATCGGGCGCACCCACGATGACCACTCGCGCTTGTGGTACCAGGATCCGTTTCAGATCCGACCAGCGGCGGCTGCCGGCGATATCGATGACCAGGTCGAACCGGTCGCCACTTCGCGTGAAATCGGCTTTTGTGTAGTCGATCACTTTGTCGGCTCCCAGCCGTAGCGCCTGTTCTGTGTTGGGGGTGCTGCACACCGCAGTCACGTTGGCGCCGAGCGCCTTGGCGATTTGGATGGCGAAGATGCCCACGCCGCCCGACGCCCCGTTGATCAGGACCTTCTGGCCGGGTTGGAGACCGCCCCGATCGCGCAGCGCCTGGAGAGCGGTTACGCCTGCTGTCGGGAGGGTGGCAGCTTCTTCGAAGCTCAAGGAGTCCGGCTTGCGCACGACAGCCCTGGTGACGACCAGGCGCTCGGCGAAAGCTCCTACCTTCCCGCCGAAGACATCGTCGCCTGGCCGGAAGTCGGTGACCTCGCCCCCGACAGCCTCGACGGTTCCGGAGAAGTCGCCACCAATGCGGGGGTCCTTTGGTCGGAACAAGCCCATCGTGATGCGAGCGAGATAGGGCCTGCCGGTCATCGCGTACCAGTCGGCCCGGTTAGGTGAGGCGGCTCGGACACGAACCTGGATCCCGTCGGGCGTGAGGGACGGTTCCTCGACGTCCTCGACACTGATGACCTCGGGAGACCCGAATCTGGAGCGGACCGCCGCCTTCATGATCGCCCGGCGATACTGATATACGCTGTATACATACGGCGTACACTAGGATGCACATACCATCTTGTCAACGAGGAGCAGCATTCATCCGTAAGCCACTGACCAAAGAGTTGATCTTGAGCAGCGCCATTGAACTCGCAGACGAAAGCGGACTGGAAGCTTTGAGCATGAGGACCCTGGCGGGCCGTTTCGGAGTCACCGCGATGTCCCTCTATAACCACGTCGCCAACAAGGACGAGATCTTGGAGGGGATGGTCGACGCCGTCTTCGACGAGATCGAGATACCAGACGCTGCCGACTGGAAAGAGGCGATTCAAAAGAGTTCTATGTCCGCTCTGGAGGCCTTGGTTCGCCATCCATGGGCGACCAGCCTGATGATGTCGAACCGCAGCGCCGGCCCCTCACGCCTCCGTCATGGAGAATGGCTGTTGAGGACCCTGCGTTCCGCAAACTTGTCCGACGAGATGATCTTTCACGCCTATCACGCCCTCGAGAGCCACCTCCTCGGATGGACTCTACAGCAGCAGAACTTTCCCTATCAGGGCGATGAACTCACCGACGTGGTCCAGTCATACCTCCGGGAGTTCCCGGTAGATGACTATCCAGACATGGGCGTACACATCAAACAGCACATCAATCCGGGAGAGCGCAAGCACACCGGATTCGAGTTCGCACTCCATATCATCCTCGATGGTCTGGAAAGGGCCCGGGACGCCGAGAGTGCGCGGAGCGACTAGCCGCGTGCTCCTGCGACGGATCTGCGTACCATTACGGAGAGATTGTTGAGATGAGCCAAGATGCCGATGGAACTGAGCGTCCGGTGGAGCCGAGTGCGTTGGATCTCGACTTCATTTCTCGCCGGCTTGGCGAGATTTCCACTCTTCTCGACGGGTCCGCTCGCGACCCGTCGCCTGAGCATTTCGCTCTTCTCTCTGAACGGGACCAGCTGCGCGCCGAGGCGGCAAACCTACGCCCTGGCAAGGACAACGGTCGTTCTGTCGCCCAGCTCGAGGCAGAGCTCGCTTCGCTTCAGCAGCGCAGGCGTGCCCTGGTCACGGCACGCAGCGGATACGCCACCGGCAAGGGAGGCAACAACCAGGGCCCGGGTTCTGCGGCATGGGTCAAGCTTTCGGTTCAGAGCCGTGAAGCCAGCGGCATGACGCAGCTCACTACGCGAATCAGCGAAATCGAAGATGAGCTAGCGAGGCGGGGCGGGGAGAACTGACCCCACATCAGCAGATGAGGGCCATCGCCCGAAGCGTTCAGGTTGGAAGGGTCGATGGCCCGCCTCATCGCCGACCCGACCCACCCCACCGACCTACAACCGACCACTTCAGGGGCAGGTAGCTACGATTCTCGAACATGGACGCATTCGACTTCAAGCCTGAACCCAACCAATACGTTTACACCTTCGGTGGGGCCGCCCCGGTGAAGACTGTCGAACCGGGTACCGTCCTTCATCTCTGGTCGGAAGACGCGTTCAACCACGCGCTCACGTCCGTGGACGATGTCCCTAGTGCGAATCTCGACCTTCGGTACGTCAATCCACAGACGGGCCCCTTCTACGTCAAAGGAGCGGAGCCCGGCGACACGCTGGTTCTCCATATCGTCGACCTCACACCGGCTCGGACCTGGGGTGCGTCCGCGGCCATCCCGTTTTTCGGCGGGCTAACGAGTACTGACCGGACCGCAATGCTTCAGGACTCGCTTCCAGAGGCCACGTGGATCTATGAAGTGGACACCGAGGCAGGCACGGTGGGCTTCCAATCCCGGTTCGGCGATTTCGAGGTGGCGCTGCCGATCGCCCCGATGCTCGGCACCGTCGGAGTCGCGCCATCAGGGGGAGAGGTGCGCTCCTCTCTCGTTCCCGAGCGATTTGGCGGAAACATGGACACACCAGAGATGCGGGCAGGGACAACTGTCTACCTGGGTGTCAATGCCGAGGGGGCGCTTTTCTCGGTCGGGGACGGACACTATCGGCAGGGGGAGGGCGAGGCGTGCGGCACCGCGGTCGAGGGCGCGATGCAGTCGACGATCATAGTTGATCTCATCAAGGGTGGAGCCCCACTCTGGCCGAGGCTGGAGACCGACGACTACTGGATGGTCGTGGGCTCCTCACGCCCTATGGAAGACTCGTGGCGCATCGCGCAGGTTGAGATGATCCGCTGGTTCGGTGAACTCTTCGGCCTCCACCAGATGGATGCTTATCAGCTGCTCACCCAGATCTCCGAGACGCCGATCGCCAATGCCGTCGACTCCAACTACAGCGTCGTTGTCAAGGCCCCTAAATCCCTCCTCCCAAAAAGCGACGCATTCGATGGAATACATACTCATTTACGGACCACGGCGAGGACCCTGATTTGAACCCTTTGCAGAGAACAAGTCACATTAGGGTTTGCAAGTTCAGCCTAGAGCTGGATTCCTCGGGTCAAAGCCCCATCAATCACCAGATGGGCTCCGGTCGTACGGCCCGACAGCGGGCTCGCCAGGAACACCACACTGGATGCAACTTCTTCTGGCGTGCCCATACGCCCCGTCGGATTGAGACCCATCGCGAACTCGAACAGCTCGGAATTACCCTGCTCGATGCTGGACCACACACCACCGTCGAAATAGGTATTGCCGGGTGAAACAACGTTGGCACGGATTCCTTTCTCGGCGAGCTGGAAAGCGAGTCCTGATATGTATCCGATGAGCGCCGTCTTTACGGTCCCGTAAGGGCCGGATGCGAAGTCCACCTCGCGACCAGAGACGCTAGAGATGGCTGTTATCGATGGAGACTCGCTCTTCTCCAAGAGTGGCAGAGAAGCCTTAACGAGATGGACGGTTCCCATTAGATCTACCCGAATCGATTCCGCCCAATTTTCGACCGTGTCTGGAATCGCCAACGCGCTCACGTTGCTGACGACCATGTCAATACCGTCGAATTCCTTGGCGGAGCTGTCGACCCAGTCGGACACGCTGTCCGGGTCTCCCACATCCATCGCCGTACCGAGTACTTTGCTGTGTTTCCCGGCTAGGGCGGCCTCGGTCGCGACCACCTCGTCTTCGGTGCGAGCGCAGAAAGCGACGTTGGCGCCTTCGGTCACAAACGTTTCGGCTATGGCGCGACCGATACCTCGAGTGCCACCTGTGACCAAGGCAGTCTTGCCTTTGATTCGTAGATCCATACTCTCCTCGTACACTTACAGAACGACAGGTCTCCAGTGCGCACCATCTTGAACCCGGACAGTGAGCGAGCGCTCCTAACGCCATCCTATACAGTCCGATCGATCCTGTTGAGCCACAAATTGTGGATGAGAGTTCATTAAGTGGCTAGGCGAGGGACGAGTACAGCCATGAATCGAACTCTGCGGGGGGCAGTCATCGGTGCTGCGGCCGGGCTCGGAGTAGGGATCCTTGGGGAACTCCTGGTCTATGTCGTACGACTGATCTACCCCACGGATGTAGCCATCGTCGGGTTCGCCCTGATCTGGGCTGTGCCTCTCGGTCTGCTCGTCGGTGCGGTGAGCGGTTGGCGAGGATGGATAATGAACCCTTACCGTCTCGTGATCGTCGCTGCCGTTCCGGGGCTGTTGGCAAGCATGCTCGCAGCTTTCGCCCAATGGTCGATGAGGTAGCCGGGAACGTCGCGGATCAGAAGCCGAATACCATTGACCCCGAGCCGCGAGAGGTCACTGTGATCGACCACACCTGCATCTTCTGTCAGATCGTTGCTGGCGACGCTGACGCCACTGTCATCTCTGAGGATGACACCGTGGTTGCTTTTCTCGATATCAACCCGATCACGCCCGGGCACACTTTGGTTGTCCCACGAGCCCACCTGCCGACTCTGTCGGACGTCGACCCCCGGACCGGTGCTCACATGTTCAACGTCGCCCAACGAATGGCGAAGGCACTGCGAGCTAGCGGCCTGCGCTGCGACGGCGTCAACCTCTTCTACGCCGATGGCGAGGCCGCTGGTCAAGAGGTCTTCCATGCCCATCTCCATGTTCTCCCCCGTTACGAGGGCGACGGTTTCAGGGTGATTGCCGACAGGAGGACTCAACCATCACGGGCAGAGCTCGAGGCCACCGGAGAGGAGATTCGCAACGCGTCCTAGCCAAGCTATCGCAGCCAAGTAGCCGAAGACGGCCATGCCAAGACGAATAACCGTGACGGGATGCATTCTGTCCGCCAATACGTCGAGGTGAGGAACTCGAGCTCAGGCGGAGGTAGGAGTAGCTGTTCCCCCAGAGACGAAGTCGAATGGGGGAAAGG
>JBBDMR010000053.1:0-5311 GCA_040878225.1 Acidimicrobiia bacterium | reverse complement strand
CCCCCGACATAGTTGGGGTTGTAGCGTTCCATTTCCGCTGCTGTTGTCGTGTGCCGGCTAATTATCCGCTCGCTGAAACCCGGGGCGAAACGCTCGATCTGGCTCTCGATGGCTGACGTCATATCGACGTCCGACCCGTTGGGAACGTGGCAATACGCCCACCCGGTCCTCTTTCCGGCGGGGGCGCGCGAAGGGTCGAATTCCGACTGCTGGGCGACTATGACAAAGGGCCGCTGAACATGGTCTCCCGCTGCTACCGCCGCTTCGGCATCAGCAATCTCCTCGAAGCTGCCTCCGAGGTGGACCGTGCCGGCCTGGCCGCTCAAGGAGTCTGTCCAGGGGATGGGCCCGTCGAGGGCATAGTCGACCTTGAACACCCCAGGCCCGGGCTTCCATCTCCCCAGCATCACGATGTCTGCGGGGTTCATCCGTTGCCGTGCGATCTCCCTTGCTGCCGACGGGTTTACATCCAGGAAGATCGAGGCTCCGGCGAACTCGCTGATGTCCACTACCTGGCGGTTGAGTTCGATCTGTCCACCTCGGTCGCCGATCATGGCGGCCAGGGCACCGGCCAGGTTTTGGGATCCTCCGCGCACCAGGGGCCAGCCCCGCCCGTTCCCGACTGCTGCGAACAGCAATGCGATGCCGGCGGTGAAGGCCGTGTCCAGCGGTGCAATGGCGTGGGCGGCGAGCCCAGCGATCAGTGCACGCGCCGGCACCGTTCCGAACCGATCCGCGAGTGCCGCCGAAGACCGTGAACCATGAACACCCATGATCCGGGCCGCCCTAGAGAATGGATTGGGGAGGATCCTGGCCGCCAGGAAGGTTTCGACGACATTGTCGAGATCGGACACCAGCGGGCCGACCAGCGCGGCCCATTCCTTGCCATCACTGCCTTCGAACTGGCTCGCGGTGGTGGCGACGCTGTTGTGGAGGGCGACCGCAGTCCCATCGTCGAGCGGGTGTGCCATCGCAATCGGAGGCGTCACCCAATCAATCGGCACCGACAGAGCCCGGAAGGCGGGTGAGGTGACACCGAAGGGGTGGATTGCCGAACAAACGTCATGGATGAACCCGGGCTCGGTCATCTCCGACGATCGGGTGCCGCCACCGATGGAGCCCGCCGCTTCGATGACGAGGACCTTTTTGCCAGATAGTGCCAGTTTCGCCGCGGCGGTGAGACCATTGGGGCCGGAACCGACGATGACCGCATCCGGCCCGGCCACGGTCTATTCCCCTTTGAACTCGGGCTTCCGCTTCTCCATGAAAGCGGATGTCGCCTCAAACAGGTCGTTCGAGAGAAGGAAGGCACTGTTCCATTGAGCAACGTAGTCGAGACCTTCCTCGACTGAACGACCGCGGTTTGCCTGGAGAACCCGTTTCACCCCTTCGAGCACCAGAGGGGAGTTCTCCGAGATCTGGCCCGCAAGCTGGTTCACCGAGGCCATTAGCGCTTCCCGGTCGGCCTCCACCTGGCTGACCAGGCCGATCTCCTTTGCCCGGGTCGCGTCGATGTCCCTACCGGTGAAAGCGAGTTCGGCGGTATGGCCCGATCCGACGATGTCCGGGAGCCGTTGCAGGGTGCCCACGTCGGCGACCAGACCCATCCTTGTCTCCCTGATCGAGAAAGTCGCGTCCCCGGAGCAGAGCCTGAGGTCACAGGCGGTGATCAGGTCCATTCCGTCGCCGAGGCAGTACCCGTGTATCGCCGAGATCGTCGGTTTTGGCGAGCGGGCGAACACCGAGAAGGTCTCCTGCAGCTCTTTGATCTTCTGGTAGAGGCCTTTGCTGGTCGATGCCGGGGAGGGTCCAGAGGGTGCGAGCTCGGAGAGCATGGCGACATCGATTCCGACGGTGAAGGCGTCACCTTTCCCCGCAACGACGATTACCCGGATCGCGTCGTCCTGGTCGAGTTCGGCGACAGCACGGGGGAGGTCCGCCCACATGTCTGCAGAGAGGGCGTTCAGCTTCGCGGGCCGATTTAGCCACACGGTTGCGATGTGACCGTCTCTTTCGACTAACAGGTGTTGGTAGCTCATCAGATCTCCATCAGGATGGCCGTCTCAGCCATCGGCCGATCGCCACGCTTCTCGAATCTTGGTTCTCGACCCCGACTTCAAGATTCCCCCGGCATAGATCCGGCCGGCCGCACGGACCGCCAGGTAGATGGAGGCCACGGTGATGATCACGGCGAGTGCGTACTCCCACGCAGCAATCGCCTGGAGCGAAACCCGGATCGGAACCGTGAAGGGGGCTGTGAAGGGGACAAAGGTGCTGATTACGGCCACGACCCCGTCGGGATCGCCGAGGACCGCGAACCCTGCGAAGAACCCGATTACGGAGAAGATCGTCATCGGCATTGCGGCGCTCTGTGCGTCCTCGACCCGACCCACCAGGGATCCTGCGGCACCGAACATGACTGCGTAGAGGAGGAATCCGAGCACGAACCATATCGCCAGGTTGATCAAGGCCACTGGTGATATCTCGGGAATTTCGAATGTCGCAAATAGCCTGACGGTGACCAATGCGATGGCGATGGTGCCGATGAACTGAACCAGCGCCAGGAATCCGATGCCGACGATCTTCCCGGCGAGCAACTGCCACGGCCTGATCGCCGAGATCATCACCTCGACGACCCGATTCGACTTTTCCTCTGTCACGCCGGTCAGGATCCATGTTCCGTAGAGGATGATCGCCATATAGAGGAGGAGAAGACCGAAATACGCCACGGCCGAGGCGGCGTCGGTGTCGCCGTCAGGCTCGACCAGGGGGGTGACCTCGAGTGTCTGCGAGGAGATGATGTCGATTACCGCCTCGGCCGACTCTCCACTCTCGGTAATCACTTGTTCCAGGGCTATTGCGCCGGCCGCCTGCTGGAGCAAGTCTGTCGGGCCGCCTCCGCTGCCGAAGAAACCACCTTCTCGTTCGATGATCAACTCAGTGCCGTCGACCATCACGACGCTGACATCACCGTCCAACAGGGCCGCCTCGGCTGCTTCGCGCGACTCAAACGGAACTTCGTCCAGCCTCACCGAGGGCTCTGCGCCGGCCTCGTCGCCGATGTTGCCGAGAATCTCGGCGGTCTCGATGACGGCGGTGTTGCCCTCACCCAATGAGCCGACTTCGAACGTGTCGGTCTCCTCGCCGAACAAACCCGGAAGGACGATCAGTGCGATTACAAACAGGGCGGTGAGGCCGGAGGTGATCAGGTAAGGCTTGGACTTCCCGCGCTCTTTGATCTCCCGCTTCGCGACCAGGCCTATCAACGAAAGGCTGCTCATTTCACCGCCTCCCGGAAGAGATCGGTGAGCGATGGCGTGGTGTAGGTGAAATGGCGAACTGCGCCGGTCCGCTGCGCCTTGAGTAACAAGACTCGCACGTCAGTGTCTGCGTCGATGATGGCAGTATGGACATCGCCTTTCTGGCTCACGTGTCTGATCCCGTCGAGATCTGACAGAAGATCTTCGGCCCCTTCGTCCAGCTCGATCTCGACATGACGGATTGGTGCGGCGTCCTTGAGTTGTTTGACGACCCCCTCGACCACGATCGACCCTTCATTGATGATGGCCACGTCTTCACAGAGGTCCTCGACGACATCGAGCTGGTGGGAAGAGAACACCACAGCCTTACCCCTCGCCGCCTCTTCTGTCAATATGTTCGACATGGTCTCTGCTGCGATCGGGTCTAAGCCGCTGAACGGCTCATCGAGGACGAGGAGCTCGGGGTCGTGGACGAGGGCCACCGCCAGCTGGACCCGTTGCTGGTTCCCGTGCGATAGGGTCTCGAGCGGGTCATCGCGGCGTTCGGTTAGGCCGAGGCGGTCGAGCCAGCTGTCAGCTGCACCGCGTGCGTCGCCGGCACTCATTCCATGGATCTGACCTAGGTAGGCGACTTGTTCGGCAATCTTCATGCGCGGGTAGAGGCCTCTCTGCTCGGGCATGTAGCCGAACCGCCTCCTCGATTCGTCGTCTATCGGCGACCCGTCCCAGGTAACCGTTCCGGAGTCCGGGCGGACCAGGCCGAAAATCGCACGCATCGCTGTGGTCTTCCCCGCACCGTTTGGCCCGAGGAATCCGAGCATACGGCCGCGTTCGACTTCGAACGAGCAGCCTTCGAGCGCGACAATGTCTCCGTATCGTTTGGAGAGGGAGTCGATCTTGAGCATCAGGGCCAACGCTAACCATCCGGTGCGGAGTGGGTGAAATCTCGCCGTTAGAAGTCGAGTTGGGGGCGGAACAGCCGGTCCCAGGTGGTCAGGGCGAACCTGTCGGTCATCCCCGCCACGTAGTCGATTGCTGCTGTCATGGCGTCCGATCCGGGCACAGGGAAGTTCGGGGCCACCTCGGCCGGGTTGTCCCTGAAGTACCCCACCAGATCCTGAATCACCTGAATCGCCCGCTGCTTCTGGCGTTCGGTCTCCGGGCTCAGGTACACACGGTCGAACATGAAGTCGCGCAGGTGGTCCATCACCTGTAGATGCTCCGGCTCCATCTCCACTTTCCCCGACCGGTAGCTTGCGTCTATTACCGAGTTGACCATCGATCCGATCCACTCCCGGCTTGTTGCCCCGAACGTGGTCAAGGTGTCCGCGGGAATCTCGTGGTAGTCGATCACACCTGCCCGGAGAGCGTCTGAGACGTCGTGGGTGAGGTAGGCGATGCGGTCGGCGAAGCGGCAGACCCATCCCTCCGGCGTTTCCGGTGGCGGGCTGATCTTCCATGAATGTGCCCGGACGCCATCGAGCACCTCGTGAGTGAGATTCTGCGGTTCGAGAATCGACAGCGTTCTCACCCCGTGTGCCGAGTGGAGCCATTCGCCTTCCACAAACGGAGTGAGTGCATCTTCCCCCGTGTGCCCGAACGGGGAGTGGCCCACGTCATGGGCAAGACAGATTGCCTCGGTCAGGGCTTCGTTGAGTCCCAGGGCGCGGGCGACGGCCCGGCCCACCTGGGTGACGTGGATCGTGTGTGTCATCCTGGTCACGTAGTGGTCTCCGTCGGGGTTGAGGAACACCTGCGTCTTGTGTTTGAGGCGCCGGAAAGCCTTGGTGTGGATGATCCGATCGCGGTCCCGTTCGAAGCAGGTGCGGAACTCATCCTCATCTTCGGGCCTTTCCCGGCCTTTGGTCTCTGTCGATCGAGTGGCGGCAGGGGCCAGTAACTCGAGTTCGAGTTGTTCCCGTTCCTCACGGGCACGGCGCAGCATCTCGGTCACCGGGCCTCCCAGTGCTCCGACCACCAACGTTTGCCGCGTTCAGGACGGCCAGATGACGCCGCCAGCTGCGTCCTCGTCCTCGACGAACGGCCCGGTG
>JBBDMR010000052.1:0-28453 GCA_040878225.1 Acidimicrobiia bacterium | reverse complement strand
CCCATCATCCGCAGGGCGAACTCGGTGGAGAAGATGCAGGTGTTCTGGGCCTGGTCTTCCTTGAGGATGTCGGCCTGGACCGTTCCCCGCACCCGGGACATCGTCTCCGCCTTCAAGGTCTCGTAGACATCGGAGGGGACCACCTGGTCGCCGGTCACCCCGAGCAGCATCAACCCCAGTCCGTCGTGGCCCGGCGGCAACTCGCCGTGGTACTGCGGCCGGGGCCGGTCGCCGTAGATCGCGGCGATCTTCGCCTCCACCTCGTCGGTGAGCTCGTTCTCGGCGATGTATTTCTCGCACGCCTGGTCGATGGCGGCGTTCATGAAAAAGGCGAGGATCATCGGAGCCGGCCCGTTGATCGTCATCGACACCGACGTCGCCGGGTCGCTCAGGTCGAATCCCGAGTAAAGCTTCTTGGCGTCATCGAGGGTGGCGATGGAGACCCCCGAGTTGCCCACCTTGCCGTAGATGTCGGGACGCTCATGGGGGTCTTCGCCATAGAGGGTCACCGAGTCGAAGGCGGTGGAGAGGCGGATGGCGGGCTGGTCGGCCGCGAGGTAGTGGAAGCGGCGGTTGGTCTGCTCCGGCGGCCCCTCACCGGCGAACATGCGGGTTGGATCCTCCAGCTCGCGTTTGAAGGGGAAGACACCGGCGGTGTACGGGAACTCTCCGGGCACGTTCTCCTGAAGCAACCACTTGAGCCGGTCACCCCACGACCGGTACCGGGGCAGAGCAACCCTGGGAACCCGGGTGTGGCTCAGGGTCTCACGATGCAGGGGGACCTTGATCTCCTTCCCCCTGACGTGATAGACGAACTCCTCGCCTGCATACTCGGCAACCAGCCCGTCCCACCGTTCCAGGGCCTTCCTGTTCTCCGGGTCGAGCGCTTCCTCAGCCGCCGCGATGACACCATCTTCGAGGTGCTCCTTCGCCCCTTCCAGCCGGTAGAGCTCTTCGGCAGCATCGGCCTGTTCCTCCACCCACCCGTCGTAGCGGGCGATCTCTTCTTCGATCTCGGCGAGGTATCGCGCCCGGTTCGGGGGAACCACATGATGTTTCGCCGCGTCGGATACATTGAGGTCGATCGAGGACTCCAGGCCGAGCCGTTTGGTGAGAGCCAGATAGAAGCGGTTGGTGCCAGGGTCGTTGAAGTCGGAGGCGACGGTGAGGTGGATGGGAAGGTCTTCATCGGGTCCGTCGAAGGCGAGGTGGTTCCGCCGGTATTGCTTGCGGACGTCGCGGAGGGCGTCGTCGGCACCCTGCTTGTCGGCTTTATTGATCGAGACCATGTCAGCGAAGTCGAGCATGTCGATTTTCTCCAGCTGCGTTGCTGCCCCGTACTCAGGCGTCATCACGTAGAGGCTGTGGTCGGAGAGATCGACGATCTCGGTATCGGACTGTCCGATGCCCGACGTCTCCAGCAGCACCAGGTCGTAGCCCGCGGCTTTGACGACGTCGACCGCCGCAGAGACATACGGCGAGAGGGCGAGGTTGGGCTGCCGGGTCGCCAGCGACCTCATGTAGCCCCGGGGATGGGGCAGCGAGTTCATCCTGATCCGATCGCCCAGCAACGCCCCTCCCGACTTCCGTTTCGAGGGGTCGACGGAGATCACTGCAACCGTTATCTCCTCGAAGTCGGCGAGGAACCGGCGCACCAGCTCGTCGACCAGACTCGACTTTCCCGAGCCGCCGGTGCCGGTGATCCCGACCACGGGAGTGCTCGACTTGTCGGCGCGCTTTGATATCTCCTCGAAGACATCTGTGTACTTGTCGGGGTAGTTCTCCGCAGCTGAGATCAGCCGGCCCACAACATCGCGGTTCTCGACACTGAGCCGTGCGATGTCGAGACCGTCCAGCTCTCCCAGCGGAAAATCAGACTTCGAGATCATGTCGGCGACCATCCCGGTCAGCCCCATCTGCCGCCCGTCGTCAGGTGAATAGATCCTGGTCACCCCGTACTCGGCCAGCGCCTCTCCTTCCTCGGGGAGGATGGTTCCCCCTCCCCCGCCGAAGAGGCGGATGTGGGTTGCGTCGCGCTCGACGAGGAGGTCCCACATGTAGCGGAAGAACTCGTTGTGCCCACCCTGATAGGAGGTGACGGCGATGGCGTGGGCGTCTTCTTCGATGGCCGTTTCGACGATGTCGAGGCCGGTCCGATTGTGGCCGAGGTGAATCACTTCAGCGCCAGATGACTGGAGGATGCGTCGGAAGATGTTTATCGATGCGTCATGGCCGTCGAAGAGCGTGGTGGCGGTGACAAACCGGAGATTGTTCGTGGGCTTGGTTTGATCCAACGGGGAGCTTTCCATCGACTCTCCCACTTTACGCGATAAAATACTTTGATGTCAAAGTATTCCTCGGCCAAATGCGTTCGGGTTCCATGAACGAGACCAGAGCCCTCGAAGACCCCATCGCCGAAGCCACCCGCCAATGGGAGGCGCACGGCTGGGACGAGGCGGCACCGGGAATGGCCGCGGTGACCACAATCACCAGGGTCAACCGGATCCTGGTCGCACGGATCGAGACCGCACTCGCCCCGCTCGGGCTCTCCTTCGCCCGTTTCGAGATCCTGCGCCTCCTCGGTTTCGCCCGGGAGCGGCAGCTTCCGATGGGGAAGATCAGCGACCGCATCCAGGTCCACCCTGCCTCGGTGACCAGCGCGGTCAATCGCCTGGAGCGGGACGGGCTGATCAGGCGAAAGGTGGCATCTCACGACAATCGCATTGTCCTCGCCCGTTTGCTCCCCGCCGGTGAGACGATTCTGGAGGACGCAACTCTGCGCATCAACAGGGTCTTTTCCGGGCTCGAACTCGATTCTGGTGACCTAGAGCGAGTGGTCGCCACTCTCAGTGCGATACGGTCGACCTGAACCTTCCAGATTCTTGACACACCCGGGGTAAAATTGAGCTAGATTATGCGACGGGATGGCTATATACGAAGGCAGAATGCAAGGGGAGTCACTGGATCTCAGCCATGTTGTCCTCCGACTCGACGACGACAAACGGCTCCGGATCTTCGCCGGACCGGTGGCAGTAGGTTCCTGGCCAATGAGCCGGGTCTCCGCGGAGCGGACATCGATCTACCGGTTCTCGCTCGACATCGACGGCGAGATGTTCGAATTCTTTCCCGAAGACCCGCTCGGTTTCTCCGAAGCGATCGGCGCGGTCATCGACCTGACCCGGACCTCGAGGTTCAGCCTCAAAGAGGCAATCGAGAGAAAGCGCTGACAACAGGGTCGGCGACATCATGATCCGCAGGGTCATTTTCCGTGGTGCATTGGGCGCCTTTGCCGTTATCAGCGTCGAGCTCCTCTATGCAATCCTCCGTCGTACGCCGATGCAGGAGGAGTTCGATCCGTCGGCAACCTTCGGCCATGCAGACAGCCTCCCGATACGGGTGGCCGTGCTCGGCGACTCCACTGTCACCGCGCCCGGGGTCGGTGGCCCCGACGAGATCTGGATCAGCCGCATCTGCCGCCGGTTGGCGGACACGCACCGGGTCGAGTTGAAGTCGTTTGCAATCGGCGGCTCGATGGCGCACAACCTCGTCGCCGAACAACTCGAGCCAGGACTCGAGTTCGAGCCCGACCTGGTGATCCTGTCGGTAGGCGCGAACGATGCGCTCAAAGGCATCACCGCCAGAGTGTTCGAAGAAAACCTGAACAGATTGGTCGCTGATTTCATCGCGGCCGGGGCGACCGTCATCCAGAGCGGTGTCGGTGACCTCGGGACAATCCCGAGACTGCTCCCCCCGCTCCGCCACCTGCTCTCCCGTCGTGCGCTGCAGTTCAATGCCGTCCACGAACGGGTAGCGGAAAGGCATGGGTCCTGGGTGGTTCCGCAACGGGAGAGCCCGATGGAGTTGTGGCGCGACGATCGAGGGATGTGGTCGGCCGACCTGTTCCATGTCAGCGCCCGGGGCCACGAGGTCTGGGGCGATCTCGGCTGGAAGACAGTGGCGCGAGCGCTGGAACTCAGTGACGCTTGATCGGGGCACTGCCCTGGCCAGATTCACCAGGGCGTCAGTTGCTTCGCTGGGGACAACCCGGGAGTCGGGAAGCCCTCACCTCGTCCCGATCACCTTCGCCGTCGAGGCCGCCACCGTCTATTCGATGGTGGACCGCAAGCCGAAAACGACCACGGCCCTACGGCGGCTGGCCAATATCGCGGCCAATCCCGAAGTCTCCCTGCTCGTCGATCATTACGAAGACGACTGGACGGGCCTCTGGTGGGTGCGCGTCGATGGGACGGCAACGGTCTCCGACGATCCGGCCACGTTGAGGACGGCACGCACCCTGCTCCAGTCGAAGTATCCGCAATACCGTGACCAGCCGCCGGACGGGCCTGCGCTCTCCATCGCGATCACCGGTGTCACCTGGTGGGAATGGGCTCGATAACGCCGATCTCTGTGGCCACGTACATCACGGCGACATCGTGCTCCTCCGTCGGGAGTGAATCACGAAGCCGGTTCTCCACGGTGACCCCGACCGAAACCGCATCGGAGCGCTTGACCGCAAGCTCCCGATCGTAGAAACCCCCGCCGCGGCCGAGCCGGATGCCGTTGCGATCGAACGCCAGGCCGGGCACGAGGAAGATGTCGATCTCCATCGTCGGAATAACCGGCCCGGACTCGAGAGGTTGCTCCATACCCCACCGGTGCGTTTCCAGAGGGAGCCTGGCGTCGCGCCAGGTGAGCGACCCGTCGTCTTCGACCCGGGGCAGGATCCAGCGCCAACCCGGCAGACGTTCCATCAGTGTGTCGACCGACACCTCGTCCCCCAGGGCGCGATAGGAGCCGATGGTTCCGGGGAGTCGGGATGACAGCCAATTGAAGAGATGGTTGACGACAGCCTGATTCTGTTCGCTGGTGACTCCTGGCACTGTCGCCAGTTCCGCCCTCAGTTCGCGCTTGTCCACGATGGGCAGACTAGATCGGAACTACGCTCCTCGCATGGCATGGCTGACGACACTTCTCCGGACCTTCGTCACCTCGATAGTCGGCCTCGTCGTAACGCTCATAGCGGCTCCCACGGTTGTCGTGATTGCAGCGATCAACGATTCCTCACCATGGATCGACCGGATCATCCGCGCCTGGAGCCGGGCCTGGCTGGCAGCGTCGGGCACCAAACTCACTGTCGTCGGCGGGGAGAATGTCGACGCCGATGAGTCATATGTGGTCGTCTGCAACCATCTCTCCACCCTCGACATCATGGCCTGCTTCCTCGCGGTGCCCCTTCCCATCCGCTATCTGGCCAAGAAGGAGTTGTTCCGCATCCCACTCCTGGCACAGGGCATGCGCGCAGTCGGGATCATCGAAGTCGACCGGTCCGCGCGATCGGCGGTGCACGCCGAGGTCAATCGGAGGGCCAAGGAGCTCGTGGAGAAGGGTCGGAGCCTGATCATCTACCCCGAGGGGACCCGCCCCCGCGACGGTGTGCTCGATCCGTTCAAGAAAGGTGCCTTCACCATGGCCATCGCCAGTGGGCTCCCCGTGCTCCCGGTGACGATCCATGGCAGCTACCAGGCCTGGCGGCCCGGAACGCTGTGGGTGAAGGGCGGCGAGGTAACCGTGATCGTCGACAAGCCAATCCCCACCATCGGCCTCACCCAGTCGGACTCAGGTGACCTCACGAAGCAGGTCTACCGGATAATCGCAGACCACGTGGGCGCTATGGGCGGTGCGATCAGGGTCTAGAGACGAAGGGTCCGCTCAGCGAATCACTTCGCCCTACAGCAGCGCTGTAATCGCCGATCGAATCTGGTTGTGCTCGGGGCCGAGTTGCTTCGTCGGGTCTTTCCAATGTGATTCGGGGTAGAGCCAGACCGGCCTTGTCAGCATGTCGGGACTCTCCCAGGCGTAGCGCGGCCACACATGGGCATGGAGAAATGGGTCGGCATTGCCGAGGATCTCGATGTTCACCCGCACGAAGTCGGGATCACGGTCCGAGCACGCCGTCTCCACTGCACGGGCCAGTCTGGCCATGCTCGTCAGGAACTTGGACTGTTCGTCTGCAGGCAGATCTGACAGCCTCTGCATTGCAGGGCTGTCGGTGAGCAGCAACGAGTACCCCGGGAGCCACTGCACATCTCCGATAACGGCGAAACCCCCTGGCATCCGTTTCATCACAGTCGGATTCTCACCGCGGATGGCGGAGGCCACCCTGTCGTGTTTCCAACGATCCACTCAGCGGATCACTTCGCCGAGAGCGGCATAGCGGAGCATGTGCGCCTGGCCGTTGTGGAGCGCGTACTCCTGAACCATCTTGATCAGCGTCGCCTGCAGCGGACGGCCGTGCCCCAGACCCTCCGACTCCAACGACGGCAGCGATGCAATCGCCCGGTCCGCCTTCTCGACCT
The DNA here is from genome assembly GCA_040878225.1 of Acidimicrobiia bacterium. GTDB lineage: Bacteria > Actinomycetota > Acidimicrobiia > Spongiisociales > ZC4RG35 > MA-ANB-1. The sequence goes on along the minus strand of JBBDMR010000052.1, from coordinate 22,097 downwards.
CCTCCAGATACAGGGCGAGGTCGGTTTCGAGCGTGTCGGGTGAGCCGCCTTCGAAGTCGTCGTCTCCATAGACCATGACACGGTCGCCGCCTCCGAGGCCCCACGCTAAGTAGACATGCTCCATCTGAGTCATGTGCCGGATCAGACCCAGGATGGAAAGATCCACCGGTGGAATCGACATCCGGGCGATGCCCTCGGCGTCGAGATTGCGCAGCTTCCGTCGAAAGGTCCTCCGCTGATAGTCGAGCCAGTTGGTCAGCAACTTCCTCAGGTCGGGATCTGCCTCCGGTTCTTCTTCCTTGGCGATATCCAGGTTGTCGAGATAGTCAGGTCTCATGAGAGTCGATTCTTACACAACCGCCAGGTGTTGCCTGAGAAAGAATCTTAGAAACCTCCTGACAGAGCCCTTGAATCTGTCTCAGGCGTAGCGTACATTCGAACATATGTTCGATAGAGGAAGACAGGATAGGTCTTCGGGGATCGGACCGGGGAGATCACCACGAAGTGGCGCTGAAGGTGCGGTTGTCGACGGCTGGGTCACCGCTCCAACCGGAGTGCGCGGAGTATTGCCTGAGCGACTCTCCACGATGGCTCCTGGACCGGAATTGGCGGCCACACTCGCCGGCATCGACCGCTCGATGCTGAACGGATACGAACTGGTGATCCTCATTCAGGCCGAGCGTCGTCAGGTCGCCCACTACGAAGCTGCATCATTCGAGTCGATGACCGAGCTCGCCCACTGCTCCCCCGGTTATGCCGGTTCCCCGGCGGAGCGCCACGCTACTATCGACGAGTTCGCCAGCGATGAGCTACGGGCCGCCCTTTCGTGGACCCGCCGCGCCGCCGGATCGACACTCGGTCTGGCACTCGAGGTCACCGAGCGGTTCCCCCTGGTGCTCGATGCGTTGTCCCGGGGCGAGATCGACGTTCCCCGGGCGAGGGTCATCGTCACCACACTCGCCCATCTCGAAACCCGCCAGATCCACCGGATCACCGAAGAGATGATGAGCCGTGCTACCGAGATGACCACCGGCGAACTTGGCGCGATGCTGCGCCGCCGCGCCATCGCCGTCGATCCCGACTCTGCCGAGAAGCGATACCGCAAGGGCCGCGATGACCGTCGTGTGATCCGAGAAGCGAACACCGACGGCACTGCCGACATCATCGCTTTCAACCTCGGTGTCCTCACCGCCGACCGGATCATGAAGCGAATCTGCGACCTCGCCGAGGCGGCCAAGACCGGCACCGACCCCCGAACCATTGACCAGGTACGCGCCGATGTCTTCGTCGACCTTCTCATCCGCCACCACACCGGCTCTCCTCCGGCAACGGGGCGGCGCGGAGTGGTCGACATCAGGGTCGATCTCACCACGCTGGCCGGGCTCAACGAGAACCCTGGTGAAATTCCCGGGTGGGGGCCGGTCACCGCCGAGATCGCCCGCCAGGCAGCTGAACCGGGAAAGCAATGGCAGTTGACCGTCACCGACAGCGATGGCAGACCGGTCTGGGGAGGCACCATCCGCCGCCGCCCCAACGTCCCCGAGCACCGCCAGATCACCACCATCATCCCGACATGTCTATTTCCCGGCTGTCGGATGCCTTCCACCCAATGTGATATCGATCATCATCATCCCTGGGCGGAGGGTGGCGGAACCGAACCGGATAATCTCGGACCTGGTTGCCGCCACGATCACATTCTCAAAGATGAGGGCGGATGGAAGCTTCGGCGAAATCCGGACGGGAGCTACACGTGGACCAGCCGCCATGGCCATACCTACACCACGAGACTCGAACCACCGTGATCCGGAGGCCACCGGCCGGGCTATCAGCCGGCCAGCGCCCTGACCACGTAGAAGGCGACGGTGCCCACCGCAAGCACACCGAGCAGAGACCTCTTGAAGACAATGCCGCCAACGATTCCACCCGCAGCTGCGGCCAGAGCGGGGGTGATCGCCGGAGCGCCCTCCGGGGCAACCAGTCCGGCAGTGGCGATCGCCATGAACAGGGCAAGCGGGAACACGTCGAGGAACCGCCCGACCAGCCCCTCCGGAACCGGGCGGGGACTGATCAGGAAGGCCAGGCGGGAGCCAAACGTGATGACACCAACCACGAGAACCAGGGCGAGGTCACTCACCGGTGAACACCGCCACCAAAGAGGCGACCACAGCCGCCGAGGTGATCTGCCAGGCCACGGGCAACACGAGGACCGCGGCGATCGTCGCCACCACAGTGATCGCAACCACCACCCAGTCGCGACGGTTCGTCACCATCGGGATGGCGAGACCGAGGAACAGAAGACCGAACAGAACCCCGATCCCCACCTGTCCCGGATCGATGGTGCCGCCGAACCAGGCACCGATACCGGTTCCGATCACCCAACCCGAGAGGAGGACCATGTCGGCGGCCGACTTGTAGGCAACGATGTCGTCGACGTCGTTTCGGGCTGCGGCCCGGAGGGTGAGACCGAAGGTCTCGTCGACCAGGACATATGCCAGCCGGACCCGAACCCCCACCGGCTGCTCGCCGATCAGGCGGGCCAGGGTCGCCGACATCGGGAGATGGCGGAGACCGAGACCGGTAGCGGCGAGGATGACGGGGAACGCCCCGGCGCCGATCAGGCCGACCATCGCAAACTGCGCCGCTCCGGAGAGGATCACGAACGAAGAGAGTATGGCGAGCCATATGGGAAAGCCGACTTCGATGGCCAACACCCCGTAGGCGAGCCCGAACGACCCCACGGCAAAGAAGATCAGTACCGAGTCCCGCAGGCCTTTACGAAACGACGGGTCTGCGAGCATCGGACGATGTTAAGGGCCTCAGTCGTATACCCCGGCCAGGTAGCTCTTCCCGTCGGCGACCACACAGAGCAACGCACCGGCCGAGGTCACCAGCTGGTACCTGTCGGCGTCGCGCTCCCCCACCCACCACCGTCCGCTGAGACGCCACGGGCCGCTCCAGGTGAGCACCGGCTCCCAACGTGTGCCCAGCCTTACCCGTGACGGCATCCCACCGTCCCACTCCACCTCAATCGGCTGGAGACGGGGCGGGACCAGGGCCGGGGACGGCTTCGGGGTGGCGCCCGGCCATGGGGCTGTTGGGTCACGGTCGGCAGGCGTCTCCGGTTCGTTCCACCGCGACCATGCCACCCGCTCCGCAGGCATCCGGCCCCCCTGGGGACGGCCCTCCAGCACCCCATCGGGCCCGAGCAAAGCCTGGGCCCGGGCCAGGGCGCGTTCGGTCTCGATCCGGGCCGACTCGTCGCCGAAGACACCAAGCTGGCGTCCCTCGCCGGAGAGGTCGAAAGGGGCGATCCTGATCCTGACGATCCCGCCGGGCACCCCACCCGACTCGACCCAGGCTCGCAGCTGCCACCAGACCCGGTCGGTGAGGGCCCGTTCGGTAAAGGGGTCCGCCGAACGCCAGATCCGCTCCCTGACCTTGCCCAGGGCCGGTTCGGCGAGGATCGATACCTGATGCGGCGCCACCCCGTTCGACCGGAGCCGTGAAAGCATCCGCTCGGAGATGTTCCGGGCCGCAAAAGCCACCGCATCGATTTGCTCCAGGGGGTCCTCGAACTCCATCTCCACGGCCAGTTCCTCTGGTATCTCCCTGGGCAGGGCGCTCCGGTCCTCGCCGCTGGCCAGACGGTGGGCAAGCACGCCTTCGTTGCCGAAACGGGTGGCAAGCGCCTCACGGGGGAAGCCGGCGAGATCGCCGAGAGTGGTCACCCCCAACCAGCGAAAAGTTGCGATCAACGAATCGCTGGCGACTCCCTCCCGCAACGATTCGAGGTCGAGGGAGCGGAGAAAGCTCAAGGTGTCCGCGACGATCAGAGGCTCGCCTGGCGACGACTGTGCCGCGGCCCAACGGGCTGCGAAAGGCCCATCGGCGATACCCACCAGCACCTCCCTCCCCGGACCGGAGCCGACATGTCCGGCCACCTCATCGGCGACTTTGCGGGCGAGGATGCCCTCACCCCCGTAGAAGCGGATGGCACCGGCGACTGCGACGAACACCAATCCAGGCCCGACCACTTCGACCCGGGGGATCAGATTCTCGATCACCCCGACCACAGACTCGAACCGTCGGGTTTCCTCACCGACATCACGGGTGAGGACGGTCGCAAACGGGGCGAGGGCCTCAGCATCACGACGCGGCATCCCCAGGGTGACCCCGGCCGCCAGCACATCGGGAGTTGCCCCCGTCACGCGGTCGTCAGCGACCAGGACCGGGCTACCCGGCGGCGCGTCGGGACGGGTCAAAGACCACATCGGAAACCAGACGCAAAGTGTTCTTACCTTCATCCTCGACCTCGAAACGCCGGGTAACCCCGGCTGCTCCCCTGCCCGACGCCTCCAGTACCAGGCGGCGTCCCTTCAATTTCCCGTGCCCCTGGTCCGCTCCCTCCCAGGTGACACCAAGAGACCGCAAGCGGAGATGGGAGACTCCCGAGGGGAGGCGGGCGCCCATCGACCGGAAAGCCACCATCGTCTTGCGTGCCCTGGCCAGGGCGGCGAGACGGCGAAGGTCGTGCTCGTTGATCCCGACCGGAACCTCGGCAAACACTGCCGGAACCCCTTCGAGAAGGGCTGCGGTGACCCGGGTCCAGAGCGGCCGCTCGTTGCACCTGACGATCACCAGGCTCTCCGCCTCCACCCCGGTCTCCCATGCAGCCTCTGGAGAGATCCATCCCCTGGTGTCCACGACAACCACCGGCCCGGATCGGGACGGTGCGGCGAGCAGGCTCAACCCGAGACGGGTCAGGCCCGAGCCGGTATCTCCCACCAGTTCGGTGATCTTCCCTGGTTCGAGCCGCAGGTAGCCGAGCCCTTCCCTCTTCTCCGTGAGAGGTGCAGCAATGTCGACTTCCGGTTTGCCCATATCTGTGACTCCGCTTGAATGCCTCGGCCTCCATCTTCGGCCTCGGTAGGGCGCTTCACTCTATCGAACATATGTTCGACTCGCAATAGCGGGATAGGATCCGTCAATGACGTACTCCACACTCACCTATGAGGTCGCCGATCGGGTGGCGACCATCACTCTGAACCGTCCCGACCGGCTCAATGCGATCAACGATGAGATGCCCGGGGAGATCCGCAACGCGGTCGAAGCAGCGAATCGTGACGACGACGTCCACGTCATCGTGCTCACCGGGGCGGGGCGGGCATTCTGCGCCGGGTACGACCTCAAGGAGTACGCCGAATCGGAGACGTCTCCCTACACCCAGGAGATGCCGTGGGACCCGATGATCGACTTCGAGCTGATGCACCGCAACACCCAGGACTTCATGTCACTGTGGCGTTCCCACAAGCCGACCATCGCCAAGATCCGGGGTTTCGCCGTCGCCGGTGGATCCGACATCGCCCTCTGCTGCGACCTGATCGTGATGGCCGACGACGCCAAAGTCGGGTATCCACCGACCCGAGTCTGGGGTTGTCCCACCACTGCGATGTGGGTCTACCGGATCGGAGCGGAACAGGCAAAGCGGATGCTGCTCACCGGAGACCTCATCACCGGCGTCGAGGCGAGAGACATGGGCCTGGTGATCGACAGCGTTCCCGAGCACGCGCTCGACGACCGGGTCCGCCAGCTTGCCGACCGGATCAAAGGCATCCCCCGCAACCAGTTGATGATGCAGAAGCTCATGGTCAACCAGGCCTACGACAACATGGGCCTGGCTTCGACCCAGATGCTGGCGACGCTGTTCGACGGGATCACCCGACACTCCCCCGAGGGGATGTGGTTCAAGGAACGCTCCGAGGAAGTCGGCTTCCAGCAGGCGGTTGCGGAACGTGACTCAGGTGACCCGATCGCCGACGGTGTGAGCCGCCGCCGGCCCTCCGCCTAGGCCTCTTCGAGGTCTTCGATCGTTGCCGGCCAGTCGTCTTTGAGGAGGCGGGACAGAGAGCGGTCGGCAAGGAGTTTGCCGCCGGTCTGACAGGTGGCGCAGTAGTTGGTCTCGTTCGAGGCATAGACGATCCGCTGCACCGGCGACCCGCAGCGGGGGCAGGGCTCCTTGAACTTGCCGTGCACCGCCATGTCGTCGCGGAAGGCGGTGACCTTCGTCGGCCAGCCGTCTCCGACCTCGTCGCGAAGACGTTCGGTCCAGGCCTTGAGTGACTCGACCACCGCACCATGGAGCCGTCCGATCTCCTCGTCGCTGAGCTGAGCAGTCCGCTTCACCGGCGAGAGCTGGGCAGACCAGAGGATCTCATCCGAGTAGGCGTTGCCGATACCGGAGAAGATCCTCGGGTCGGTGAGCGCACGTTTCAGGGTCCGGTTCTCGGAGGTGAGCGCCGTTTTGAAATCGGCAGCAGAGACTTCGAGCGGCTCCACTCCCCCGCGGTCTTCCCCATACAGCGCCTCCTCACCCCGGAGCAGCCAGATCCCCGCCCGTCGCTTGGTGCCCTGCTCGGTGAGGAGGAGCGAAGCATGCTCGAAGTCGATTGCGGCGAGTCCGACCTTGCGCGGAATTGCCTTGCCGGGTGGCTCGAGGCGGAGGCGCCCCGCAACCATGAGGTGGACCACCAGGAAGAGCTCGTTGGGGAATTCGAAGACGATCCGCTTCCCGATCCGGCGAAAGCCCTGCACTTCCTGACCCACGGGAGCGTCGTACGGAGGATCGAAGGTGCGGAGCACCGATACCGAAGCGACCCGCACCCCGGTCACCGGTTTGCCGAGGAACTCCCGCTCGAGGGCCTCGATATAGACGGCGATATCGGGGAGTTCAGGCATCGCAGACGGGAAAAGCAAAGGGACGGTGCGTGTGCACCGTCCCTTTATAGCTTGAGTTAGAGACTGGCGTCAGTCCATGTCGAAGCTGGGAGCCGGTCTCCGCTCTGACTTGTCCGACCCGCTCGACCGGTTGCCCGAATCGGAGTCGCGCTCACGGTCACGCTTGTTGCCGTCGGCATCGTTGCGATCGCGCTGGTTGCCAGTGTCGCCGCTGTTGCCGCCACGCTCACGGTTGCCGGAATCGCTTCCCCGGTAGCGGTCGCTGCTGGCGCCACGGTTCCCGCGGTCACCACCGCCGCCACCGCCACCGCTGCCGCTGCGTCCCCGGCCACCGCCGTTGCGGTCGCCGCCACGTCCACGGTCACGGTCTCCGCGGTCACGGTCTCCGCGGCCACGGTCACGTCCGCCGTCGCGGTCGCCGCCACCACCGCCGCCACCCGAGGGAGGCTCGGCGTCGGGAAGCGTCGCTCCGGGAAGGGCGTCGACGAGCTCGAGGCTCACCTTGCCCTTCTCGAGGTCACGGACACGCACCTTGAGCACGTCGCCGTCGCTGAGATAGTCCTCGACGTTCTCGACACGGGTCGAGCCGTCGATCCTCGAGATGTGGAGCAGGCCATCGCGGCCGGGCAGGATGTTGATGAATGCACCGAACTTGGTGATTCCGACGACCTTGCCTTCGTACTCTTCGCCGATCTCGGCTTCCGGCGGGAAGGCGATCTGGTTGACCCTCTCCATGGCAGCGGCGAGAGCCGCTCCGTCGGAGGAGGCGATCCGGACGATGCCCTTGCCATCAGCCTCTTCGATCTCGATGCTGGCTCCGGTCTGCTCTTCGAGCTCACGGATAACCGCACCCTTGGGACCGATGATCTCACCGATCTTGTCCTTGGGAATCTCGATCGACTCGATCCTCGGGGTCCACTCGTTCATCTCGGTCCTCGGCTCGGAGATGACTTCTGCCATCTTCTCGAGGATGTGGAGACGGGCGACCCGGGCCTGGTCGAGAGCTCCGGAGAGCACCTCGGAAGGCAGGCCTTCGATCTTGGTGTCGAGTTGCAACGCGGTGATCACGTCTGCAGTTCCGGCAACCTTGAAGTCCATGTCACCAAGGGCGTCTTCGGCACCGAGGATATCGGTGAGTGTCACGAAGTTCCCGTCCTTGTGGATGAGACCCATGGCAACTCCGGCCACCGCATCGGTGATCGGAACGCCTGCGTCCATCAGCGACAGCGACGATCCACATACCGACGCCATCGACGACGAGCCGTTGGAGGCCATTACCTCAGAGACGAGGCGCAAGGCGTAAGGGAACGCCTCAGAGTCGGGGACAACCGGCAGAACTGCCTTCTCGGCGAGCGCACCGTGTCCGATCTCACGACGCTTCGGCCCACGCATGAACCCGGTCTCACCGGTTGAGAACGGCGGGAAGTTGTAGTGGTGCATGTAGCGCTTCGAGTCCTCGTTGGCGAGGGTGTCGAGCATCTGCGCCATCTTCAACATGCCGAGGGTGGTGACATTGAGCACCTGGGTCTCGCCTCGCGAGAACAGGGCTGAGCCATGGGTCCTGTCGATCACGCCGACTTCGACAGTGATCGGGCGGACATCGGTAAGACCGCGTCCGTCGAGGCGGATTCCCTCGTCGATGACACGCTGGCGTGCCGCGCCCTTGAACACCGACTTGAAGGCGCTCTTCGCCTGGCGCAGGGTGTCCGGGTCGTCTTCTGCGATACCGAGCTCGGCGACTACCTCTTCGAGGGCAGCACGCTCTGCGTCCTGGCGCTCCTGTTTGCCGGCGATCTTGACGACTTCTGCGATCTTCGCTGAAGCGGCGCCTTCGACCCGGCTGTAGATGTCATCGCTGTAGTCGAAGATCGTTGGGAACTCGACCTCGGGGATATCGACCTGAGAGGCAAGCTCGTTCTGGAGGTCGATCAACTGGGCGATGTATTCCTTGGACTCTTCTAGCCCACGGGCAACAGTCGCCTCGTCGGAAGGCTGGTCGCCTTCGGCGATGAGACGAAGGCCATGAGGGGTTGACCCGGCCTCGACCATTGTGATGTCGATCTCGCCGGCACTGTTGCGGTGACCCGCCACTACCAGTTCGAAGACTGACTCTTCGAGCTCATCGGTTGTGGGGAAGGCGGTCCATTCGCCCTTCTTGAGCCCGAGGCGTACTCCACCGAGCGGTCCTTCGAACGGGATCGGGCTGACGCTCAGCGCCGCCGAAGCTCCGTTGAGGGCGATTACGTCGAATGCGTTCTGGCCATCGACAGCAAGGCTGGTGCCGACGATGTGTGTTTCGCAGCGGAAGCCTTCCTTGAAAGACGGACGGAGGGGACGATCGATGAGGCGACAGGTGAGAGTACCTTGCTCGCTGGGACGGCCCTCACGACGGAAGAACGATCCGGGGATCTTTCCAACGGAGTACATCCGCTCTTCGAAGTCGACGGTCAGGGGGAAGAAGTCAACGCCTTCGCGTATCTTCCTGCTTGCTGTGGCGGTCACCAATATCTTGGTTCCGCCGAGTGTGGCGATAACGGCTCCGTCCGCCAGCAGGGCCATTTTGCCTGTGCTGAACGAGACTTCTTTGCCGCCTACGGTGCCATGCACTGTAATTTCGGGCACTTAGTGCTCCTTTGTGTAAGGAACCGGGGAGACCTGTTGGCAGTAGTCATGTCTCATCGTCTGGTTTGACGAGACATCGCCACTGACAACCGGGTCCGGCTCATTTCTCTTGTGATCCCGACCTGTGAAAGTCGAAGCTGGGGCGGGTCAATAGACCCGCATATGCATGAGGAGCGTCAAACGCTCCTCACGAAACTCTGTGTTATCTGCGAAGTCCGAGCTTTGCGATCAACGCTCGATACCTCTCTACGTCCTGTCTGCGGAGGTAGTCGAGGAGCCTCCGCCTCTTGCCGACCATCATCAGCAAGCCGCGACGACTGTGATGGTCGTGGCCATGCTCACGGAGGTGCTCGGTGAGGTGGTTGATTCGCTCCGAGATCAGGGCTACCTGAACCTCAGGTGAGCCGGTGTCGCTCTCGTGTGTGCCGAACTCGGCAACTATTTCTGTTGGTGTCTTCATTACGCGCTAAACCTGAATTGGTCAGAGGGGACTGTCCCAAACAATAACAGATCCATCGATTCAACCCATAACCGGGGTGAGGATCTCTCGGGATCGTTCAACATCTTCCTCCATGTGCTCCAACAACTCGCCGACCGATTTGAACTCCAGTTCGGGCCGGAGCCGCTCGACGAACTCAATGGTGATCTCCTCCCCGTAGAGGTCACCTTCGAAGTCGAGTATATGAGCTTCGATGAGACGTTCACCCCCGCCGAAGGTCGGGCGGGTCCCCACGTTCGTGGCAGACATGTGACCCGTCCCGTTGACCCTCGTGACGGTGGCGTACACCCCGTTGCCGGGTGTCACCTTGCGTTCTCCCGGCCTGAGATTCGCCGTTGGATAGCCGATGTCGCGGCCGCGCTTGTCGCCGTCGATCACGGGCCCGGTAACCCGGTACCGCGACCCGAGGAGGGCCGCCGCGTCGGATACCGAACCGACCTCGATCAGACTCCGGATTCGCGAGCTCGAGACTGTCTGTCCGCCTTCTGCGACCATCCCGACAACGTCGACATCGAATCCGCCACGCTTGCCGGCTTCGGTCAAGAACCCGACGTCGCCGGCGCGATCCTTGCCGAACTGGAAGTCATCGCCGACGGTCAAGGTGGACACCGCCAACTTTCCCACCAGGATCTCGGAAACGAACTGCTCTGGGCGAAAGTCACGCACCTCAGCCAGGTCGAGCACGGCCACCAGCTCCGCTCCCAGTTCATCGAGAAGCTCGATTCGCTCGTCGATATTCGTGATCAGGCGCGGTGACGTCCCCGGGGCAAGCACCTCAACAGGGTGCGGGTCGAAGGTGACCACCGCGTGAGTGCCGTCGTGTCCGAAAGCACGGTCCAGGAGCTGACGATGGCCCAGGTGGACGCCGTCAAAAACGCCAAGCGTGAGCGCGGTGGGAGTCTCGCTTGGCACCCACGACTGGTAGCTGCCCTGTAAAACTCTCAATTAGCCAACCTCAACGCACGAACCTCATATGGCCAGCACCACTTCGGCCCGGCAGGTATCACCGGCGCGGGTGTACACGGCGAGCAGGTCGCCAGACTCGTCCAGGACCCGGACCGGTTCGCCCTCCGGGAGTGACACCAATTCTCCGCCGACAAACCTGACCCCATGCCTAACTGCTCGGGCAGTCTCGGCGTCGACTTCGATCGACGGAAGGTCGGCCAGCGCGTCTTCAGGGCTGAGGAGTTTCGCCTCCCACCCTTCGAGATCGTCGGCCGGAATCCCGTGTCTCGCCACCTCGAGCGACCCGATTCGGGTTCGCCGCAGAGCCGTGAGGTGGGCCGCACCTCCGAGACTTGCCGCAATGTCGTCGGCGAGGCTGCGCACATAGGTCCCCTTGCCGCAGACGACCCGGAACTCGACCTCGGGGTAGGGTCCGGGCCCGACCGATGTGAACTCCAGCTCGTCGATCCTCACCTCACGGGCCTCGCGTTCGACGACAACGCCCTCGCGTGCCAGCTCGTACAGGCGCCTGCCTTTGTGTTTGAGTGCCGAAACCATGGGCGGGACCTGCAGTATCGAACCGAGAAAGCGGGGCCGGACTGCCTCCAACTCCTCCATCGTCACTTCCATCGGCTCCCGGCTGAGCACCGCCCCGTCGGCGTCGAGGGTGTCGGTCGCCACCCCGAACTCAGCAGTGGCGAGGTATTCCTTGGGCTGATCCTGGATGAACCTGATGAGGCGGGTCACCTTGCCGATTGCCACGACAACAACACCTGTCGCGAGGGGGTCGAGAGTGCCGGCGTGGCCCACCTTTTTGATGCCGGTGGCCCGCTTCACCCGGCTCACCACATTGTTGGAGGTGATTCCCCCGGGTTTGTCGACCACGAGAAACCCGATGGTCACCGCGCCGCCTTGACCATCTCGACGACCTGCTTGATCGCATTCTCCGCGGTGTCCTCCAGGGTGACCCCCGACGCCAGGCGATGGCCCCCGCCCCCCAGCGCTGCGGCGATGGCGCCGACATCGGTGCCACCACGTGAGCGGAGGCTCAGCTTCACCCGACCGTCATCGTGGACCTTGGCCAGGGCCGCGACATCGGCCTCCACCGGCAGGCGAATCGTGTTGATCAGATTGTCGATGTCACCCCAGTCGATGCCGGCCTCCTCGAGGTCTTCGTGGGTGATCACCGTGGAGACGACCCCCGCCTCCTCGTCGAGGACGGCCCGCGACAGAGCGGCACCGGCAGCACGGAGATAGCCGAAGGGCGCTTGCTCGTAGACCTGTTGGCCGATGTAATCGGTGTCGGCCCCGGCGGCCACCAGGCCGGCTGCGAGCTTGAAGGTCGACGGCTTGGTCGCCGGATACTGGAACCTACCGGTGTCGGTCACGACCGCGGTGTGGAGACAGGTTGCGATCTCGGGGGTGATCGGCCAGCGCAGGACATCCAGCAATTCGGCCACGATCTCACCGGTGGCGGCGACTGCGGCGTCGACCACTGCGATATCCCCGAATCCGTCGTTGGTCATGTGGTGGTCGAGCACGATCAGTGTCCCGGCATCGCCGGCATGGTGGCCGAGCTCGGCGAGGCGGTCGGCGGCACCGGCGTCGAGGACCACCATCACCGGCGGCGATTCAGGAAATTCGTCTGGCGGGACCAGTCCGACGGTCGGGAGGAAGGCGAGGTTGTCGGGGATGATGAAAGGTGAGCCGAAGGAGGTCACAACCTCCTTGCCGGCGTCGCGGGCGGCAAGGGCCAGGCCCATCATCGAGCCGAGGGCGTCACCGTCCGGGCCGACATGACACGCAAGGGCAATCCTGTCCGCGTCGGCGAGGACTGCTGCAGCCTTCTCGATCATCTCACGGCGCGTTGGCACTTTCTACTCCTCTTCGTCCGATTTGAGCTCGCGGAGGATCTGTTCGATCCGCTCCCCCGCCATCACACCGGTATCGAGGTCGAATTCGAGGATCGGCGTGTACTTGATCCTCACCTGGCGGCCGATCTCCCTCTGCAAACGGGGCCGGGCGGCCCGGAGCGCTTCGAGAACCTCTTCCGGGTCTTTGGCGATTGCGTCCACGAACACAACTGCTTTGCGCAGATTGGGTGCGGTGTCGACGCCGGTGACCGACACAAGCTCAAGCCGGGAATCATTCATCTTCTCCAACTCGTCGGCGATCACCTCACGGAGGATCGAGTTGACCTTCAGCATCCGTGGAGTTGTCATGATTCACTCCTTGCGACACTAGGTCCTGGCAACCTCACGGATCAGATACGCCTCGATGAGGTCGCCTTCCTTGATGTCGTTGTAACTTTCGAGGCCGATACCGCACTCGAACCCGGACGCAACTTCGCGGACGTCGTCTTTGAACCTTCGCAGCGACCCGATGGCGCCGTCGTGGATGACCACGCCGTCGCGAAGCAATCGTGCCTTCGCTCCTCGCTGAATCTGCCCTTCGAGGACATAACAGCCGGCGATGGTCCCGCCTCGGGGAACCTTGAATGTCGCTCTGACTTCGGCGGTGCCGAGCACCTGCTCCTGCTCGTCGGGCGCAAGCTGGCCCACCAGGAGGGCTTCGATGTCGTCGAGAAGCTCGTAGATGATGCTGTAAGTGCGGACCTCGATCCCGGCCTGCTCGGCGGCTTTGCGCGACTTGGGCTCGGGGCGGACGTTGAATCCGACGATGACTGCACCGGTGACGTCGGCAAGCGAGACGTCGTTCTCGTTGATGCCTCCGACGGCTCCATGGATGATTGAGATCTTCCCGCCCTCCCGTTCGATCTTGCCAATGGACTCGCGCAGGGCCTCGAGCGATCCCTGGGCATCGGCTTTCACGATGACGTTGAGCTGGGCGTCTTCGGTACCGAGCTGTTCGAGGAGGCCCTGGAGGCGGTCCCTTGCGGTGGGCATAGCCTGCTCTTCGAGCTTCATCGCCTCGAGACGGACCGCGGCGATCTTGCGGGCCTCACGGTCGTTGGACACGACTTCGAGGAAATCTCCTGCCACCGGGACATCATCCCATCCCATGATTTGGACCGGGGTTGCCGGGCCGGCGCTCTTTAGCGAGTTGCCGTTCTCGTCGGTGATGGCACGAGCCCGTCCCGAGATCGCCCCGGCAACGAAGGCATCGCCTTGTTTCAGGGTCCCCCGCTGGACGATGACTGTGGCGACAGGGCCGCGGCCGATCTCCAGCCCGGCCTCGACGACGACACCGGAGGCTTTCGGCTTCGGGTTCGCCTTGTATTCCTCGAGCTGGGCAATGAGGTCGATCACTTCGAGGAGATCGGAGACTCCGTCGCCTTTGAGGGCGGAGACTTCCACTGAGGGCACATCACCGCCGAGTTCCTCGACGATCACGCCGTGCTCGGTCAACTCGGTCCTGACCTTGAGAGGCTCAGCACCGGGAAGGTCGATCTTGTTGACTGCGACGATCAGCTTCACCCCTGCGGCAAGTGAGTGGGAGATGGCTTCGACGGTCTGCGGCATGACACCGTCGTCCGCAGCCACGACCAGGATCACGATGTCGGTGATATTGGCACCACGCGCCCTGAGGGCGGTGAATGCCTCATGTCCCGGTGTGTCGATGAAAGTGATGGGGTGGCCGTTGACGTCCACCTGGTAAGCACCGATGTGCTGGGTGATGCCACCGGCCTCATCGTCCACAACGCTGGCATCGCGGATCCTGTCGAGCAGCGTGGTCTTCCCGTGGTCGACATGGCCCATGACGGTGACGACGGGTGGCCTACCCACCAGGTCGGCTTCGGCGTCATCGAATACGGGCTGTTCGGCAACTGCAGGCGGTGGTGCCGCCTCCTCGATTTCGACCATATAGCCGAATTCCTCACCGATCTCCTCGACGAGGTGCGCCGGCATCTCCTGGTTGGCTCCGGCGGCGACACCTTTGCCGAGCAGGGCCTTGACCACTTCGGGGACCGGTTGGGAGATCGCCTCTGCGAAATCGGCCACGGAGGCCCCGGCGGTGATCGAGGCGATGGCGACTTCTGTCTCAGCCTCCGGTTCGGGGGCCGGGGCCGGCTCGGGCTTGGAGGCGGGTTCGGCCTCGGGGGCGGCTGCAGCCTCCTCCTCGACAGCAGTTACCTCTGGCTCGACCTCTACAGCAGCGGCAGGAGCCTCGTCGGTGGCAAGAGCCTTCCGGACGAGCTCGGCGCCTTCGGCATCGAGGCCTGACGACGCTGTCTTGACATCCAGGCCCAACTCCTTGGCCTGTTCCAGGACATCCTTGGATTCCAGGCCCAAATCGCGGGCAAGTTCATAAACCCTCACAGATCAAACTCTCTCATTCACTCTCATCGTCGGTGTCATCGCTGACTGCTTCTTCTCCGGCATCTTCGTCGTCGACCTCAGCCGCAAGCTCGGCCTCGGGTGCAGCCTCGGCGTCAGCCGCAGGCACGGCCTCGGTTCCCGCCGCGACCTCGACCACCTCTGCCTCGGGTGCAGCCTCGGCGTCAGCCGCAGGCACGGCCTCGGCCGCTACCGCCGCATCGGCCGCTACCGCCGCATCGGCCGCTACCGCCGCTTCTGCCGGTGCGGCCGCTGCCGCAGCCTCGGCTTCGACTTGTTCGGTGGTCTTGTCGGGGTGGATGTCGACCTTGTAGCCGGAAAGCCGGGCGGCGAGACGTGCGTTCTGGCCTTCCTTGCCGATGGCGAGGGAGAGCTGGTGCTCCGAGACGATCACGTCGGCGGTCTTGGTCTCCTCGTCGATCCGCACTTCCTGGACTTTGGCCGGTCCCAGCGCCTCGGCGATGAACTGGCCGATGTCATCGCGCCACTGCACCACGTCGACCTTCTCGCCGCGCAACTCGTTGACCACCTGGCGCACCCTTGCGCCCCGCGCACCCACACATGCACCCTTGGGGTCGACGTTGGGGTCGTGGGAGATCACTGCGATCTTGGTGCGGTGGCCAGGTTCGCGGGCGATGTTGACGATCTCGACGGTACCGTCATTCAGCTCCGGGACTTCCAGTTCGAGAAGGCGGCGGACCAGGTCGGGATGGCTCCGGGAGACCACGATCTGGGCACCCTTGCCCTCATTGCGGACTTCGATGATGAGAGCCTTGACCCGGTTGCCCCGCTCCAGGCGCTCGAAAGGGATCCTCTCCGATCCGGGGAGAATCGCCTCGGCGTCGCCGAGATCGAGGATCACCGAGCGATAGTCGACCTGCTGGACGAGACCGGTGATGAGGTCGCCCTCACGGCCTTCGTACATGTCGAAGACGAGCTCGCGCTTGGCTTCGCGCAGCTTGTGCTGCATCACCTGCTTGAAAGACTGGGCGGCGATACGGCCGAATGCCTCGCCCTCAGGAGTGTCCTCCCACTCGTCGACGACGTTGCCCTCTTCATCGAGGACCTGGGCGTAGACGGTGACCTCACCGGAGTCGGGGTCGATTGTCACCCTCGCTTCTTCGGCTGCACCCGGGCTCCGCTTGTATGCGGCCACCAGGGCGTTGGCGAATGCGTCGAGAATTGCATCAACTGCCACACCCCGCTCGCGGGCGAGGACCTCAATGGCTTCCATCATTGTGTCGAGCTGCATAATTCTCCTTAGTGACCTGGCTTGGGAGATTTCTCCCACCGAAAAACCGTCTTCGCCTTGACCACGGTGTCGTAGCTGAACTCTTCAGGACCGCTAACCCCTTCGACCGTGAATGTGGAGGCACCGGCGTCGGCAATCACGCCGCGCACCGTCTTGCTGACACCCTCGAGAGCGACCTTGGCGACAACTTCCCGACCTACGGACTTCTGATAGTGCTCGGGGCGGCGAAGCTTGCGTTCGAGGCCCGGGGTGGTCACCTCGAGTTGGTAGGACCCCTCCAGCGAAACCTCGTTGTCGAGCAGGCGGGAGATCCCCCGGGACAGCTCGGCGAGACGGTCGACATCGACGCCATCGCCGTCTACGGCGACGCGCAGAACCCGGCCCTTACCGATTCCGGTGAGCTCGATATCGTCAAGGACGAGATGCTCGGCCGCAAGGTATGGCTCGATGAGCTCCCCGATTTCTGCCGTCGTTGTCACTACTTCTCCGAATTCTTCAATTCAACAGTCCGCATATACACAGCAAACAGGTGGGTGCATGCGGCGCCCACCTGACCGAAAAGCGTCCTGTTGTAGATACGGATTATAGGGGAATAGCCGTACTGCCCCAACAGGAGCGCGGTCGGTTCAATCGTCGTTGGAGGTGGAGCGACCCGATCTGACCGCGGCGACGACCTCGTTGACGATGGAATCGAGGCTGACTTCGACCGTGTCGAGCCCGGCTCGCCGGGTGAATTCGACCGTGCCGCTCTCGACGCCGCGGGGGCCGATCGTCACCCGGAAGGGGATTCCGACGAGCTCCGAGTCGGCGAACTTGACGCCCGGACGCTCCAGTCGATCGTCGAGGATCACGTCGACACCCTCGGATTTCAATGCGGCGTAAACGTTCTCTGCAGCCTCCAACGTCGCTGCATCGTCGGCACGGAGGATGGTGACCACAACCTCAAACGGCGCAACCGGAACCGGCCAAACAATCCCCTTCTCGTCATATGAGCTCTCGACGACCGCAGCCATCGCCCGCTCCACACCGATTCCGTAGGAGCCCATGATCACCGGATGGCTCTCCCCTGCTTCATCCTGGACATACGCCCCGAAGGCCTCGGAATACTTGGTGCCGAGTTTGAAGATGTGGCCTACTTCGATTCCCTTCCACAACTCGAGCTGACCGCCGCAATTGACACACGCTTCCCCGGACGACACCGATCGCAGGTCGGCCCACTTCGACACGACGATATCGCGGTCGAGACTGACTCCGGAGAAGTGCCAGTCGTCCTCATTGGCCCCCGTGGCCATGTTGTGCCGGCCCCGCAGAGCCTCATCGGCGACGATCTGGATGTTCTCGACACCAACAGCTCCGAGGCTCCCCGGGTTGGCGCCGAGCAAAGGCTTGATCTCGTCGGGCTGGGCGGGACGGATGCCCTCACCAACCCCGGTGGCGTCGAGGAGCTTTTGCTCTTCGAGGTCGTGGTCACCACGCAACAGCACCAGAACCGGTTGCTCGTCCAGGAAGTAGACCAGGCTCTTGATCTGTCGATCCGGTGCGGCGAGGTCAGGGTTGGCTTCAGCAAGAGCCTTGATCGTCCGCAGGCCGGGAGTCGGGAAACGGTCGAGGTCAAGGGGCTCGCCGTCGTCGACCAGCGCCAGAGCCGACGTCGCCTTCTCCCGGTTCGCCCGGTAGTCGCAATTTTCACAGGTGACGATCCAGTCTTCCCCGGCTTCGGATCGGACGATGAATTCCACCGACTCCGAGCCCCCCATCGCACCCGAAGACGCCTCGACGTCGAAGGCTTTTAGCCCCATCCGGGCGAACATCCGCTTGTAGGCACGCCGATGTTTGTCGAAACCTGAATCGAGCCCGGGCAGGTCGATGTCCAGGGTGTAGGAGTCTTTCATGGTGAACTCCCGGACCCGGAGCAGGCCTGACTTGGGTCGCGGCTCGTCGCGGAACTTGGTGTGCATCTGGTACCAGATCTGGGGAAGCTGCCGGTATGAGAACAACTCGGTGGCGAGCATGCCGAAAATCTCCTCTTCTGTCATCCCGAGGACATGGTCGATGCCTTTTCGGTCCTGGAGCCGGAACAGGTTGTCGCCCATCAGATCGTATCTTCCCGACTGCTTCCAGATCTCGGCCGGGTGCAGGGTGGGCAGCATCATCTCCTGGCCCCCGATCGCGTTCATTTCCTCGCGGATGATCGCAGCGATCTTGAGTCTCGTCCGCTGGCCCATGGTGAGCATCGTGTATGACCCGGCAGCGAGCTGGCGGATGAATCCGCCGCGAACCAGCAGTCGATGGCTGACAGCCTCGGCGTCAGCAGGGTCGTCTCTGAGTGTGGGTATAAAGGTTTGGGACCAGCGCATTAGTCAATCCGGTAGAGAAGAACGAACGAGGCGAACGGTAACCGCCGACCCGGAAATGCCCGAATGATCAGTCCGACTTCGCCACGTCGGCAACCCGCTCCCGCTTGTCTTTGACCCGGTTGGCGTCGCCCTGGATCTCGACGAGTTGCTGTCTCGTGGCCCGGGCAATCTCCTCCGCGTTGGCGTCGGCGTGAGCGAGACGGCTCTCCACCCCCTCCTCGACCAGCTTCTTGGCCTCGTCGAGCAATGCTTCGACCATCTCCGCCTCCGGCACCACCCTCACCACCTGGCCCTTGATGAACAAGTGGCCTTTTCCCTTTCCGGCGGCAATGCCGATGTCGGCCTCGCGGGCCTCGCCAGGACCGTTGACCACACATCCCATCACCGCGACCTGGATCGGGAGGTTCGCAGCCTCGAGCGCCGCCTGCGCCCGGGTGGCGACATCGATGACGTCGACCTCGGCGCGCCCGCATGACGGGCAGGCGATGAGGTCGAGCCCTTTGCGCTCCCTGAGCCCGAGAATCTCCAGCAGCTGCCTGCCGGCCTTCGCCTCCTCGACCGGGTCGGCAGTCAGCGAGAAGCGGATCGTGTCCCCGATCCCATCATTGAGCAGGGTGCTGATCCCGGCCACCGACTTGATCAACCCGGCGGGGGGCGGCCCGGCTTCGGTCACACCGAGATGCAGCGGGTAGTCGACAGTCTCGGAGAGAAGACGGTATGAGGCGATCATCGACGGGACATGTGAGTGCTTCACCGAGATCTTGATATCGGTGAAGTCGACCTCTTCGAGGTACCTGATCTCGATCTGCGCCGACTCGACCAGGGCTTCGGGAACTGCCGACCCGTACTTGGCGAGGAGGTCCTTGTCGAGCGATCCGGCGTTCACGCCGACCCTGATCGGGACACCGCGGTCCTTCGCCTCCCGGGCGACCGTCTTGATCTGGTCCTCTTTGCGGATGTTGCCGGGGTTGAGCCGAAGCCCCTGCACTCCCGCCTCCAGTGCGCCGAGCGCCAGCCGGTACTGGTAGTGGATGTCGGCGATGATCGGCACCGGGCTGCGGGGCACGATCTCGGCCAAACCCTGGGCTGCCTCCACCTCGTTGCAGGTGATTCTCACGATGTCGGCACCCGCCCCGGCCAGTGCGTATACCTGGGCCAGGGTCCCATCGACATCGGCCGTCTTGGTGGTCGTCATCGACTGCACACTCACCGGAGAGCCTGCGCCCACCGGGACCTTGCCGACATGCAGCAGGCGGGTCTGTTTGCGTTCGATCATGCCTTAGCCCTGTTCCTAGAGGGAGATCGGGTTGACGATGTCGAGGATGATGCCAACCAGTCCGAGGAAGATGAAGAGAACGACGACAGCGGCTGCCACCGGCATCAGCCTCTCGAAATTCGCCTCGCGATGAGTCACCCGCTCGTAGAGAGCTACAGCAAAGTGCCCTCCATCCAGGGGGAACAGGGGCAGCAGATTGAGCGTGGCGAGGACCACGTTGACCAGGGCAAGGATGCCGACGAAGGACGCGACCGAGTCCATCTGAGTCGTGATATTCACAATCCCGATCGGGCTGACCGGTCGGATGTTGGGGTCGACGTCGGTATCGCCAACGAAGACTCCGAAATACTGGATGATGTTGGAGGGCCGGACCATTTCACCGATGGACATGAAGGTGCCCTCGATGCCCGCCCACACACTCTCTGCTGCCAGGCCGAAGCCCTGAACGAGGCCGACATCCCTGACCTCCACGAACGAGGTGACACCGAGGAACCCGGTGGTTCCCGACCCGTCGGAGGCGGGCTGCTCGATGAGGTCGGCGGTGAGAGTGAGAACCTCTCCATTGCGGTCGACCTCGATGGTGGTAGGCCCTCCCCTCTCGGTGCGAAGTGCAGCGAGCACATCATCCCACTCCGAGACCGCGGAACCACCGACGCTGAGAATCACGTCTCCGGGATCGAGGCCAGCAGCAGCAGCAGGGGAAGGCTGTTCGACCCCGTCTACTTCAACGGTTGCGACCACGGTGTCGATCTCCAGTGTCAGCTCAGCGACACCCTGGGTCATCACAATGCCGAGAAAGAGGAGGAACGCAATGAGAAAGTTGGTTCCCACCCCGGCAAGGACCACGAAGCTCTTCTCCCAGAACTTCTTCTCCCGGTAGGTGCGACCGAGATCTTCAGGAGCTACCTCTTCGAGAGGGTTCATCCCGACGATGCGGACGTAGCCGCCAAGCGGGAGCCACTTGAAGCCATATTCGGTCTCGCCGCGCTGGGTGGACCAGATCTTCGGCCCGAAGCCGAAGAAAAATTGGGTGACTTTCATGCCCACGGCCTTGGCCGCCAGGAAGTGCCCTGCCTCGTGGGCGGTCACAAAAAGCACTATTGCCGCAGCAGCGGCGATCCCAACAAGCATTGCAGTTACGCTACTTCGCGGCGGCCGCTATTCAACGATGAAACGGGCTCAACAGGAACCTGCGATCAACGACGCAGCGATCCCGCGGGCCTCCCGATCGACGGCGACGACACCGTCGAAATCATCGACCTCACGCCAGTCGACAGTGTCGAGGGTCTCTTCGACAACCCGCGAGATCCCCGTGAAGCCGAGACGGCCCTGCAGAAACGCCTCCACCGCAACCTCATCGGCGGCATTGAGGACCGCCGGTGAGGATCCTGCCTCCCCGCCCGCACGGAACGAGAGATCCAGCGAGGGAAAAGCGTCACGGTCGGGCGTTTCGAAATCGAGGGACAACCCGGCGAAGGAGAATGCCTCCCCGGCCACGCCAGGAGACCGCTCCGGTGCAGTCAACGCGTATTGAATCGGTATCCGCATGTCGGCCTGGCCCAGGTGCGCCTTCCACGACCCGTCGACAAACTCCACCATCGAATGGACGATCGACTGGGGGTGAACGACCACGTCGATCCGGTCGTAGCCGATGTCGAACAGATAGTGGGCTTCGATCACCTCCAGACCCTTGTTGAACAAAGTGGCGGAGTCGATGGTGATCCGTCGTCCCATGTCCCACGTCGGGTGGTCGAGGGCTTGTTCGGGGGTAACCGTCTCGAGGAAGTGGCGATCACGACCACGGAACGGGCCCCCTGAGGCGGTCAACATCAGCCTACGAACCGCATCATGATTCTCCCCGATCATGCACTGGTAGAGGGCTGAGTGCTCACTGTCGACCGGAATCAGCTCCCCGGGGCCGGAGTCGAGGGCCTGCTTGACCACCGGTCCCCCGGCTACGAGGCTCTCCTTGTTGGCCAAGCCAACCCGGTTTCCAGCTTCGAGCGCTGCGAGCGTCGCCCGGAGGCCAGCTGATCCGACGATCCCATTGATTACGGTGACACCGGGTAGCGACGCGACCTCGATCAGGGCGTCCATGTCGAAACCCACTTCG
>JBBDMR010000051.1:0-28668 GCA_040878225.1 Acidimicrobiia bacterium | reverse complement strand
TAGAAGTCGATGTCGCCCTCGACCGAGCTGCCCGGGATGATGCTCTCCGCCAGGGCGTCGTAGATCTCGGTGGTCAAGCTGTCGGCCCCGTAAAAGGCGCGCGGTTGGCGCATGTCGCTCATACGCCCAACGTAGATTCGAACGGCGACATGGTCAATGCGTTCGGCCTCCGCACGCGGCCGGGCTGGCTCGGATGACTCAGCCGCGCCCACGTCGCCAGGGTCGACCGGGGACCCTGATCGCCAAGCTCGGCGGGATCAAAGCTCGGCCACCATCTGTGCCGCCGCGAGCATGTCCCGACCGACAGGCTGCAGCTCGACCTGGGTGCACAGGAGGCCCGTATCCTCAGTGACCTCCGTTATGACGGGTTCCCCGATGACGCTATGAGTGTGATCGTCTACGTCATTTTCATTGCCGGGGCATTGTTGATGTTCGTTGGCGCCCGCCAACTCTCCGACTGACGGTATACCCGGTCAATCGTCGAAGAAGACTTGGAGCTGGGTGCCGAGGAAGGTGACGCCGTCGCGGTTGGGGTGACATAGGTCACGCCTGAGTTGATCGGCGGTCAGCGGACCCAGGTCGGGGCCGCGCTCGACCAGCTCGTAGTTGGCGACGAGTGTGTCAGTGATGACGCTGCCTTCATTGGGGATCTGGTTGCCATTGGTGACCTCACAGTCCTCGTTCTCATAGAAGTTGAGCGGCGAGACCCACACCGGGATGCCGGGGTCGATCTCCCAGATCTTGGCCAGCACCGCTTCGGCGTTTTCCAGGGTCAGCCCCGCGGTGACACGCTCGCAGAGGTTGAGCCAGGCACCGTCAAAGCCGTCTTCGGGTCGAAGCGGGAGGTAGTACTCGTCCCATCCATCACTGTTCACCGCCCAGTACTCGACGGTGTGGCCCGCCCTTGCGGTGTTGACCAGCAGGTCGGCCACGGAGAGGTCCAGATAGCCAGATGCGGCTTGCTGGGTGTTGGAACAACCGATCACCGAGACCGCGTCGAAAGGGTCCGCGGGCAGCGTTGTGGTGGTTGTGGGCTCCGGATCAGGATCGGGGTCCGGGACAGGGGCGGTAGTTGTGGTAGTCCCCTCCGTGGAAGTGGTGGTGGGGGCGGCCTCAGTACTGGTTGTGGTGGTCGGCTCCGGAGTTTCATCGCTTGATTGACACTGGGGTCGGTCGGGTTGCTTCTCACATCTCGGATCTTCTGCGAGTGCTGGTAATGCAACTGCGAGCACTCCCAAAACGGCTGTCGCAAGCAGCCTCCGCGTCCATACGGCTGTCATCTGTCTTTCCCTTCTCGGCTTGATGACAACATGCCGGAGAAGGTGTCAAGAGGGCTTCAACGAGAGGTAAAGGTCGTCTCAACGCGAGTGTCGGCGGACCGGCCTAAGGGAGGTAGACCGACTCGATGATCGTGACGAGGCCGTCTTCGACCGTGATGTTCATCGGAGCTGGCATATCGGGGCTGATCCCGTACACCGGCTCACCTGCGTATGAGCCGTTGAAAAGCGACTCGAGAGTGGCGGCGTCGATGGTCAGGTACGTCTCCGGGGTCATTGCGGAGAGGACCTTGATCACAGCGTCGTCGGCCAGGGTGAGGATTTCGATCTCATCATCCGGGTCGTCGATGAAGAAGTCGTTAGGGAGGTCCTCGCCTTCTTCGATGACACCAGCATCGACCGCCGCCTTCCGGGCCTCTTCGCCGGTGAGGATCTCGGCGATGTCGATTGTCACGACCGTCGGGCCGTTGTCACCGTTGACCGTGACGAATCCGAACCACTCGCCGTCGGGCAGGTCTGCCGCTGGCGTGGGTTCGGAGACTGTCGTTGGAGGGGAGCCGTCGGTTGCCGGCGGTGCCTCCTCGACAACTGTCGGGGGTGGGCTTTGGCCCTCCACGCGTGCTACTGGAATAAGGGCGACGATCGCCAGCACTCCGCCGATCACCAGGACTCCGATGCCGACGACGATTCCGATGATCCACTTTGCTGTTGTGCTCATTGCTCAGGGCTTTCTTGTTCGATGTTCAAAGGGCGTGCCGGACCGTTCTGATTGGGCAGTAGGTGTCCGACCCCGAATCAGACGTTGGTGAAGGCTCAGCGGTTCCGAGGAATTTTGGACGTTTGGCCAGCGGGATCAGCTGAGCTGTTTTTTGGCCTCGGTTTCGCCTTCGACGATGCGGCCGGTGGTTTCGAACCCTCGCTTGAGGTACATCGGGGCGGGCGACCCTTTGCCCTCCTCCCAGCTCACATAGAGAGTCGAGTCTCCCCGCGCCCGCATCTCGGCTTCGACCAGGTCGAGAGCTTGACCGCCAACGCCGCGCCGTTGGTGGCGGCGGTCGACGAGCAAGCGCCAGAGGTAGGGATCCGGGTGATGCTCCGTGCTCAGAGCGAGCATGACAAAGCCAGCCAACTCAGAATCGGCGGTTATGGCCCGCATCCAGGGCACCACCGGTGCCCCATCGACCACCTCCGGGAAGAGAGCGTCGGCATACGACCAGAGCATCGGGGCGACGAAACTCTCCTGGGACTTGTGAGTCACCAGTTTGGCGACAGTGTCGTAGTTCTCCGCGGTGATCTCGATTAGTTCGACTCGTTCCGGCGGGTCCTGCGGGCGGTTCTTCCAGTCCTCCCAATCCGTGGGCAACAGCCCGTAGATCAGGTCGTCCGATACCTCATCGTTGAGCCAGAACGACGAACGGGTATGTCCCTCGAAGAGGAAACCGTTTCGCTCCAGAACCATTGCCGAAGCCGGGTTATCGGGGTGAAGCATCCCGAAAACTCTGGTCACCTTGAGCACATGGAAGAGGTAGCCGAGAAACGCGTCGACCGCTTCTGAAGCGTATCCGTGGCCCCAGTTCTTGCTGTCGAAGGTGTAACCGATCTCCGCCGTTCTACCGTCTTCGCTCATGTGCAATGCGAGATCTCCCAGGACCTCCCCGCTGGCGCGGTCGCAGACGGCTGCCATCCACCACTCGCCATTCTCCGGCCCGTCCATGGCGACGTTCGAGGCGACCATCGTCTCGGCGCGCTCGACCGGGTAGGGGACAGTCCAATTCTGGTATCTGGCTACCTCAGGGTCGCTGCGGCGCCGGGCGAGCTCAGCGGCGTCTTCGGCGATAAGGGGGCGGATGAGCAGGCGTGAGGTTTCGATAGGGGTGAACACTGCCCTATTCAAACAATTCGCCGACCTCGAGGTCGGCTGATTTCCGTTGTTCAGTCGGAGCGGTGGTCCTCGGGATGCTCTCTGATTTCGCGTGCGTCCTTGCGCTCCTGCTCGTGGCGCGCTCCGGACTCTTTGCGTTCTGATTCGTAGCGTTCGTTCGACTCGATACGTTCGCGCTCGTGCCGCTCGGCTCTCTCTTGATCTGTTTCCATGACCGGCCTTTATTTCTGCGATGTCGATTGAGAATCGCTACTCCAATCCTACCCGCGATTCCGCCCAAGCTTCCAAGTTCCGCCGGATCAGGCACGGACCTTGATGGCAGCTTGATCATGTGTTGAAGCGTCCTTGAGTCGATCTCGCGCAAGGTGTACTCACAACTGCGAAAGGAAACTGCAATGGCAACTGTTTGGATCGACACCGACGAGTGCATGGGGGCCGGAACTTGCGCCCAGATCGCCCCACAGATCTTTATGGACCGCGGTGACGGCGTCTGGGCGGTGAAGGAGAGCGCCACTCACTTCGACCGTGAGGTCGTCTTCGACGGACTGGATGGAGACGGTCACGGACCCGACGGATATGAGGGGCGGGCCAGGATCCCTGAGTCGCTGCTCGACCTCGTCGTCGAGGCCGCCGAAGAGTGCCCGGGGGAGTGCATCAATGTCGACGTCTGAAATCACCCCGGCCCCGGAGACTCCGGCTCCGCGGAGCCCGAGAAAGCCCCGGGCGAAGCAGTCCGTGCCTATCTCCGTGTTCGTGGGGATCATGGTGGTTCCGCTCGCTGCGGCCGCATCCATTTTCCTGATATCACCCCAGATCGAAGAGTCCGCCGCCCTGGCCGCGGGCCCGGTCGCTGCCGAAGCGGCAGTGGCGAGTGCTCCCGATCTGGCCCAGGACCTCCTCGTTGCATGCGGGCCCATCGCAACCGAGATGATCGAACTCGAGAAAGCAGGTAGCTTGACTGCCTTGCAAGCGGCTGCCCTCGACTCCCTCCGCCCCATCTGCTCCCAGCAGGGAATCCCCCTTCCCGAGCCCTCAGATGCTCAGACAGTGCAGGCGGTCCTGACCACGTCTGTACCGGTCGCCAGCGCTCCTGCCGCCGGGTCGTACGACGACGACGATTGGGATGATGACGACGATTGGGATGATGACGACGATTGGGACGACTCCCTCGATTCGGACGACTCCGACGACTGGGACGATTGATATGGAGGATGTGACCACTCCTGTGATCAGCGGAATTGTGGTGCTCCTTGCCGGTCTCCTGGCTTTCATCGTCGTAGTCGGCGGTGACGCCGAGATCGCTGAGCCCGGCGTCATCGTGACTCCCGCCGGAGCGGCCGAGATCGCGGAGCCCGGCGTCGCCGGCACCCCCGTTGTCGATACCTCGCATTCCGACCTCGACCCGGCGGTTGAGCGTGTGCTGCTCAGCTCCGGTGACGCCTGGGTTTACCGGGCCGATGTCCAGGTGGGACTCCCCGCCGAGCTGGTTCGTGTTCTCGACGCCTACCAGGCAACGCTGATGATTCCCGCCGGGGAGGGCCCATGAGCCGCTTCGGTGATGCTCGCTGGCAGCGGGTGGCGGCATGGAGCGGGGCGGCGCTGGCCTGGGGGTCGACGGTCACCGCGGTGGTCCTCGAACCGGCCCGGGACGCGCCATCGGTCCCTGCTTCGCAGGTCGAGGTTTCCACAACGCAGGCGCCACTTCCCGCCCAACCCGGATCCGGGCTCCTGGTCATCCGCTATCAGCCTGATGCGGTCGAGGTCATCCAGACCGTCGCGTCGCCACCGGCACCGGCTGCTGCAGCCCCTGCCGCCCCCCAACCCAAATCCAGCGGCTCATGACCCGGGGAAGCTTCGAGGCGATGGGGACGACGGTTGAAACCTGGTCCGAAGCAGCCGACAGCACGGCATCCGTCGCCCGGTGGTTCGAGGAAGTGGAGAGCCGGTGCAGCCGGTTCCGCCCAGACAGCGAACTGAGCAGGATCAATCGCGACCCCTCTGCTGACTCACAGCTGTCGGACATCATGTGGGAGGTGCTGTCAGCTGCCGACCGGGCGAGGACTCTCAGCGGGGGACTGGTCGATATCGGGGTCGGTTCGGCGGTCGCCGGATGGGGCTACGACCGCACGTTTGATGAAGTGACTGATATCGGTTCCCCCCACGGATGGTTCTCTGCTGCGGGATGGTCGTTGTGTCCTGACGATCGGTCGCTGCGGCGGCAAGCAGGCACCTTGTTGGATCTGGGCGGTATCGCCAAAGGATGGGCGTGTGACCGTGCCGTGGAGAAGGGTCTCGCCCGGGTGGTGTCGGCCGGCGGAGATCTTCGCAGCGCCGACCCGGCAACCGTCACCACCGTGATGGACAACCGTGACGGCATATCAGCAAGGGTCCACGTCGGGATCGGCGCCCTTGCCACATCCTCGGTCACCAGGCGCCGCTGGCGTGTCGGCGACCGCGAGGTGAGCCACCTGATCGATCCCAGGACGATGGAGCCGGTGGAGACCCCAATCCTGAGCGCGACAGTTGTCGCCAACACCGCTGTTGAAGCGGAGGTCGGCGCCAAAGCCGTATTGGTAGGTGGCGTCGACGGTCTTGCCTGGGCGGATAGGACGGATTGGATCCGGTCGGCGCTCGTCCTATGGCATGACGGGTCTGTTTATGCGACCACAGGCACGGAGCTAGTGGCGTGAGCGGCGAGTGGCTGGTGATCCGAGGCTCGGGGATCGTTGCGTTCGCCCTGCTCAGCGCAGCGGTCATCTGGGGGTTGCTGGCATCGACGAAACTGCTCCAGTCGGTGGTCAAAGCCAAACCCCTCACCTGGTTCCACGAGTCTCTGGGCATAGGTGCCCTGGTGGCGACACTCGTTCATGTGCTCGTGCTCTCCGTCCACGATTTCCTCGAGTTCAGCTGGGCAGAGATCCTCGTTCCCGGTCTGTCCGATTGGAAACGGATGCCCATCGCGCTCGGGGTCGTTGCCTTCTACGGGCTGGTTGTTGTCTCGATGAGTTTCTACGTAAAGAATCGAATCGGCCAGCGCGCCTGGAGATCGATCCACTATGGCTCGTTCGGTGTGTTCGTAGCATCCCTGATCCACGGGATTCAGGCCGGTTCAGACTCGGCGCATCCGATGGTGATCGGCATCTACCTCGGCTCCGTAGTCGTGATCATGTTGTTGCTCGCCCACCGACTGATCTCTGCATCGGCAGCGTCGCGTGCGCCGGGAGCTCCAGCCCGCCCGGTGCGGTCGGAATAGTTGAACGCTCAACGAGGTTGGGTCGGGGGACGGTTTATCAAAATTTCAGAGTGGAGAGTCACGCCGTGCGACCTCTACGCTCTGCCTTGAAAGGAACAATCATGGAACTAGGGCTCACCAGCTTCGCCGATGCCCGCAAGGACCCCGCAACAGGTGAAGGGATCAGCCACGGCGAGCGTCTCCGCAACGTCGTCGAGGAGATCGTCAAAGCCGATGAGGTTGGACTGGATGCCTATGGCCTCGGCGAGCATCACCGCGCAGACATGGCCGCATCCGCACCGGCAATAACCCTCGCCGCGGCTGCTGCCCGTACCGAGAACATCCGGCTTGGATCGGCAGTGATCGTCCTCAGCTCTGCCGACCCGGTGCGGACATTCCAGGACTTTGCCACTCTCGACCAGATCTCCGCGGGACGCGCTGAGCTGATGGTGGGGCGCGGCTCGTTCATCGAGTCTTTCCCCTTGTTCGGCTATTCACTCGAGGATTACGACGCTCTGTTCACCGAGAAGCTCGAGATGTTGCTGGCCATTCGCGACAACGAGCGGGTCACCTGGAGCGGTAAGTTCCGGGCACCGATCCAGGACCAGGGCGTTTACCCGCGACCGTTCCAGGATCCGCTGCCCATCTCTGTGGGGGTGGGCGGCACGCCTGCCTCCGTGGTGCGCGCCGGACGGCTGGGACTACGGGTGGTACTCGCCATAATCGGTGGTGAGCCGGCCCGGTTCCGCAGCCTGATCGACCTCTATCGGCAGACCCTCGTCGAGAACGACTACGACCCGACAGACTTCCCCATCGCTGTCCACGCCCACGGCCATGTCGCAGAGGACAACGACCAGGCCGCCGAAGAGGTCTTTCCCTCATACGCGGCGATGATGACCCAGATCGGGCGCGAGCGCGGGTGGCCGCCGATGACCAGACAGCAGTATGACGCGATGCGCAGCCCGAACGGCTCGCTGGTGGTGGGGGACCCGGACCATGTCGCCTCCAAGATCCTGCAGTGGAAGGAGTGGCTCGACATCGAGAGATTCATGCTCCACAATCCGGCCCAGCTTCCCCATGAGAAGAACCTGCGCTCAATCGAACTGCTCGGTAAGGAAGTTTCCGCCATCGTCCGTGGCCGCTGACCGCGACGTTCTATCAAGGCGACGTCCTGCCAGACTGGCCGTCATGGGATTCAACCCGGTCAACCTGACCTTTCGCTTCCTGCTCGAGATCATCGGGCTCATCGGACTCTTCCGACTCGGGCTCGAGCTCGGAACCGGTCTCTGGAGATGGGTGCTGGCAGCCGGCTTCACCTTCGCCGCTATGGCACTCTGGGCAACGTTCCGGGTTCCTGGTGATCGGAGTGCTCGCGGGGAGGCTCCCTATTCGGTTTCGGGGCCAGTGCGACTACTGATCGAACTGGTGGTTTTCGGGGCCGGGGCTTTCGGTTGGTTTGTCGCGGGACCGAATTGGATGGCGTGGGCCTACGTGGCGGCTCTGGCTTTCCATCACATAATCTCCTACGACCGTATTGCATGGCTGCTCCGCGGGGGGACAGCGCCCGCCGCCGACTCTAGATAACCGGCGCGGGCACGGAAGACAGTGGCAAGGACAGTTCGAAAACCGTCCATTGGTTCGATCTCCGGTACTCGAGGTCGCCACCCATGAGGCGTGCCAGCTGGCGGGCGACGGCGAGGCCGAGGCCGACCGAGTCCGGTGCCGAACCCTCGCCCTGAGTGCGGTAGTACGGCTCGAAGATCTGCTCGACGTCGATGTGACGCACTCCAGCTCCGTTGTCCCGGACACTGACGAGTGCACTGCCGTCGGATGCGGTGACTTCCACTTCGACGTTGTCCCCTCCGTAGCGCGCTGCGTTGGTGAGCAGGTTGCGCAGGATCTGTCTGGTGCGAAGCGAGTCGGCGTAAGCGGTGACGGGCTCTCCGAACACCGACACTGCCACATCGAGACCTGTGGACTCCACGATGTTGAGGCACTCGTCGACGAGCGCGATGTCGGTTGCCTGGATGGTCAGGTTGCCCGAGGCGGCGCGTTCGGAGGTGAGTAGGTCGTCGACGAGGTGCGTCAGTTCGATGCTCTGGGTGTATATCACCGACGCCATTTCAGTCAGCTCCTCTGCCGAGTAGGCCTCGACGCCGTTGGCCAGGGCTCCGGCGAAACCGACGACGGCGGACAGCGGCGTGCGAAGCTCGTGACTCACAGCAGCGATGAAGCGGTCTTTGGCTTTGGCCAACTCCATGAGACCCTCTCGGGCCGCCTCCCTCTCCCAGAAGGCGCCAACCATCTCGGCGGCCCGCATCAGACCTTCGACTTCTATCCTGGACCAGGTTCCCTCCCGGATATGGTCGGTGTATCCGAGCGTTCCCATCCAGCGGCCACCGGTGATGATGGGCGCCATCAGCTCGGCTTTGATCCCTTCGGACTCGTATCGGGAGCGGATTGGCATCGGCAATTGGGTAGTGATGATCTCGACCGGTCTTCCACTGCTCAGCGTCTCGGCGAAGTCCTCCATCTGGGCGTAATCCCCGCTGACGAAGCTGACGTCATTGTTTGGGTAGTCAGGATGCTGCGCTTCGGCGACTATCTCCCATCTGACCTTGCCCCCCTGGTCGACCCGATTCACGTCGATGTATGCGTAGTACGCCTCGGTGGCATCGAGCAGCGCCAGTAGCGCAGTGTTCAGCGGATCCTTCGTACCCCGGTTGAGCAAAGCCTGAGAGCACTCAGCGAGGGCCTTCTGGATTCGTGCGTGTTTCCTTGCCGTCACCGTCGCAGATGCCAGCGACTGGAACATGCGATGGACGATCCAGATAACGATGGACTGCCCCAGCGTTCCCACCAGCAGGAAGCCGACTGCGTTGGTGCTCGAGAAGTCCGAGTATGCAACGCTCAGTACCGAGAAGAGCGCAATGCCCAGTACCCAACCGACGACCGGAGTCGGTGAATCCTTCTCGATGATTCCGGTGTAGGTGATGGCCACCAGCACCAGAACCGTCAGAGTGGTGCCTGGGGTGGTGAGTGAGACCTCGCTGGAGGTGACTGCGTCGAACAACGACAGCGCACCGAAGACCAAACCCAGATAGATCGGAAGGAAGCGAACCTGGGAGTGCCTTTTGAGGAGATATGTCGAAATGGCTGCGATCGACAGATAGACCGCCGCGCGGATCGCACTCTCGGCCGAGGCAGAGTTGAGCCAGAGGTCGATGGCAATCGCAACCGGTGTCACCAGGATGCAACTGAAGAGCACGACTCGGCCGACGTGTTGCCGATCGCCGGCAGGAGCTGAAGCCATGGTGAAGTTATCGGCGCAACGACCGCGATTCTGTAGAAGGCTCGGTCAGCGGGAGATCGCTACTTTTCCGACCTGCTCGCCGGAATCCAGGTAGGCCATCGCCTCCGGAAGTTCGGCGAAAGGGAAGGTTCGATCGACAAAGCCCGTCGCTTCCCCGGAACCGACGTAGCGAGTGGCCCTGGCGAACTGGGCATGGGTTCCCATCGACGATCCGACGATCTCGAGTTGCTTGAAGAACAGGTAGGGCAGACTCAGCTCGTATTTGGCGCCGCTGGTCCCCCCGCAGATGGCGATCCGGCCGCCCCGCACCGCCGCCTTCAACGACTGGCCGAGCGTTGCCGGCCCCACGTTTTCGATGATCACGTCGGCCCCGCCAACTGCCGCCATCTCCTTGCCGAATTCACCGTCGGAGAGGAATCCGCCTGTAGCGCCCTGTTCGATGGCCCAATCGATCTTTTTCTGGGAACGTGAGGTGACGTAGACCTCGGCTTCGAAGGCAAGAGCAAGAGACATCGCTGCAGTCGACACTCCACCGCCGATTCCTACCACCAGCACCCGTTCCCCCTGCTGGAGGTCGACTCGTTCCAGCATTCGCAAAGCTGTGACGGTGGCCAGCCCAAAAGTCCCGGCGACATCCCAGTCCATGTCTTTTGGCTTGCGGACTGCGTTGATGGTCGGGATCACCACCGATTCGGTGAGGGTTCCGTCCATGTGCTCCCCGAGGATCTTGTAGTCGGCGCAGTAGATGATGTCGTCGCGGACACAGTGGGCACATGTCCCGCAGGAAATGGTCGGGTCGATGATGATCTCGTCTCCGATTTCGAAACCGGAAACTCCCTCTCCGATGGCGTCGACCCTGCCGGCCCCGTCAGCGCCGAGGATGTGCGGTAGGTGGTGCGGCTTGGGAAGCCCCCGGCTCACCCAGAGATCGAGATGATTGAGCCCGCTCATTTCGAGCTTGACCCGGACCTGGCCGGGGCCGGGTTGCGGCTCATCGATTTCGACGGGTTCTAGAGCTTCGGGTCCGGTGGTGTCGTTTAGGTGCCAGGCCTTCATGGATGCGAGGGTAGCCTCCTGGCCACAGGCTCACAGGAGAAGGATGACCGTCCAACTGCCCACCGATCGCGAAGTCCACGAAACGTCGCTGAAGGTTCGCTTCTACGAACTCGACCCATATGACCACGTGAACCACACCAACTACTTCTCCTACTTCGAGACGGCGCGCATCGAATACCTGACCGACATGGGTTGGGGACTCGACGTCCTGAAGCAGAACGGGTGGCAATTCGTCGTGGTCGAACTGCGTGCTCGCTTCCTGGCTGCAGCGCGATACGGCCAGGAACTGGTGATCCGCACCTGGGTCGAAGACGTGGGCAGGGTGAAGTCGACCTGGCAACAGCTGATGTTCCGCGATGACAAGGTGGTCGCCGAATTGGAGGTTTCAGCGGCATTCACCGATCTCGAAGGCCGCCCCCGTCGGATCCCACGCGAGTTCGTGGACGAGATGGAGCGCATCCGAAGCGCCGGCGGTTGAACTCAAGTCTTACCGAAGCGGGACATCCCCTTCACCTCGATTTAACAATTGGCTCCGATACTTCTCCTTGTCAGACGATAAGGAGTGTCCGTGAAGCAAAAACTCTTGGCCGCAACAGTTGCCGGAGGTCTCCTGGTTGGAGCCGGTTTCGTTACCGCAGCCATCTCCAGTCCCGGGGTTGCCTCGGCTCAGGACGACTCAGCAGACTCAACGGAGGAAACCAATGTCGGACCGTTCAAAAATCACGGCTCCGTTCTCGAAGATGTCCTTTCCGACCTCGTCGAAGACGGGACCATCGATCAAAGCCAGGCTGATGCGATTGTCGAAGCTTTCGATGCGAAGACCGCCGAATTCCGGACCGCGGCCCAGGACCTCCGAGGCCTGATCGCCGGGTTCCTCGAAGACGGCGTCATCACCGCCGAGGAATTGGATCAGCTGCCCGACGTGTTCCCGTTCAACAATCTCGAGCGGGTCTTCGGCGATGCCCTCGACGACGGTGAGCTGACTCTCGACGAGTTCCAGGAGGCCTTCCCTCTTCCGAGGCAGGGCCAATTCTGGGCCGGCGCCAGACTTGGTGCTCTGCTCGACGACGGCGGCATCGACCAGGAGGAATACGACTCCCTTGCCGAGGGCCATCCCCTGAAGCAGGTCGATGTGTCCGAATACCTCGCCGACGGCATCATCAGCCTCGACGAGCTCAGAGAGTTAATGAAGTCGCAGTCAGACTCGGGCGACGCCGCCTGATTCTCCCCTCTCCCCTGCGACGAGAAAGACCCCGGTTTCCCCGACCGGGGTCTTTCTCTACCCGGGATCGTTCTAAGGCGTGGCGTCTCACAAGTGATAGCTGGACAACACAGAACGGTGGATCAGCCGAGGAAGTCGGCCACCCATTGGTCGGCCGGGTCCGCGACCAGTTCGCTGAGGGTGCCGGTCTGTACGATCCTCCCCTCCCTGAGCAACGCAAGCCGGTCACAGATGGCGTCAGCTTCCTCGGCGTCGTGAGTGACGACAATCGCGGTGGCCTCCCGGTCCTTCAACAGCGCCCTGGTCTCGGTGACCAGGCGACTGCGTAGGCTGCGGTCGAGGGCTCCAAGCGGCTCATCGAGCATCACCAGGCGCGGCCGCGGGGCGAGGGTGCGCGCCAGAGCGACCCGCTGCTTCTCGCCCCCGGATAGGTCGTCGACCGTGCGGTCGGAGAAACCGTTCATCCCCACCCACGCCAGTGCCTCTTCGACCTGACGGTCCGCCCCTTTGACCAGCCCGAAAGCGACATTCTCGCCAACAGTGAGATGGGGAAAGAGGGCATAGCCCTGGAACATCAGCCCGAATCGCCGCTTGTGCGTGGGCACGGTGGTGATGTTCTCGCCGTCCCAGTAGATGGCACCGGAAGCCGGTTCGATGATCCCGGCGATGGCGCGGAGGAGAGTCGACTTGCCGGATCCGGACGGACCGAGAATCCCGACGATCTCGCCGTCGGACACGCCGAGGTCGACGTCAGCGAGGATCGTGTTGTCTTCGATCGTGACGTAAAGGTCCTGGACCTGGAGCATCAGAACGAGCCTATGTCACCGGCACGGAACCGGTCGACCCAGAGAATGATGCCCGCCGTCAGCGCAGCAAGGATCACCGATAGGGCCATCGCCATGCCGAAGGAGCTTTCCCCCGGCCTGGAAAGGAGCCGGAAGATCAAAGTAGGGATAGTGGCAGTGTTCGGGCGGGCCAC
Source organism: Acidimicrobiia bacterium (assembly GCA_040878225.1). Taxonomy (GTDB): domain Bacteria; phylum Actinomycetota; class Acidimicrobiia; order Spongiisociales; family ZC4RG35; genus MA-ANB-1. The sequence continues at coordinate 15,707 of JBBDMR010000051.1, read as the reverse complement.
AAAGGAGGTGGCTCCGAACTCGCCGAGCGAGATCACGAGGGAGAATCCAGTGGCGACCAGGGCGGCCTTGCTGACGAGGGGCAGGTCGACACGACGCCACACCCTCCACGGCGAGGCTCCAAGGGTCGAAGCCGCGTTCCTCAGGTCGGGGTCGATGGAGCGCATCGCGGGGAGGGTGATACGAACCACAAAGGGTATGGCGATGAGGGCGTGGGCCATCGGGATGAGTATCAACGACGCCCTGAGGTCGATCGGCCAGTCGAGGGCGACGATGAAGCCGAGCCCGATGGCGACAGCCGAAGTGCCCAGCGGGAGCATCAATGTGGTGTCGAACCAACGGGACAGCTTCCCGGAGCGATGGCTGACGAAAGTGGCCGCCATCATCCCGATGAACAGAGCTACTGCCGTTGCCATCGCCGCGGTGAGCAGGCTGTTGCGGATCGCCGCACCGGGGTCTCCGACGACGAGGTCGGCACCGAAGAGGTCGGCGAACGAGCCCATCGAGCGCCGGACCAATGTGAAGAGTGGCAATGCGAGTGCGGCAAGGGTTCCGGCCACCGCCGCATACACCCACAATTTCGTCCGTCCGGTCGGGGAAGGAACAGAAGCGTCGGAACTGACTTCCCACGAGGCGGAGTGACGCTCCTGGTAGCGGGAATACAGATAGAGGGCGCTGCTCACCCCGATCAGCTGAACGACCGCCATCACCGCGGCGAGGGGAATGTCGAAGAGAACAACCGCTTGCCGGTAGATCTCGACCTCGAGAGTGGCGAACCGGTACCCGCCGAGGATCAGGATCACGCCGAAGGACGTGAAGGTGAACAGAAACACAATCGAAGCCGCCGCGGCGAGCGAGGGCCGGAGCAGGGGGAGGGTGACCTTTCGCATCACCTGACGAGGGGAGGCGCCAAGGGTGGCCGCAGCGTGCAGGAGGTCGGGGTCGAGTCGACGCCATTGCGAACCGACAGTGCGCACCACAACAGCCACGTTGAAGAAGACATGGGCGGCGAGGATTGCGCCGATCGAGTCGCGCCAGCCCAGCGCGACGAAAGCGGTACCAACTACGACGGTCGGGAGGACAAACGGGACCGTCACCAACGCCATCGCCAGCTTCCTGCCCTTGAACTCATACCTGCCCACAGCCCAGGTCATCGGGGCGGCGACCAGGAAGGTGAGAGCGGTAGACACCGTCGCCTGCCAGAAGGTGAACCAGCCGACCCGGAACAACCGGTCCTCTACCCCGGATGCGCCCACCCCCAGTTCGGACAACCCCAGGGCCAGGATTCTGGCAAGCGGGTAGAGGAAGAAGTAACCGAGGAAGAGCGCCGGGACAGCCGCAACGGCCAACCAGCCCCACCGGAACTTTCTCCGTGGCACTAATTATCCATCAGGTCGGACCATTGCTGGATCCAGGTCTCCCGGTTCTCAGCGATGTAAGCAGGGTCGAGTTGGGCCGGTGACTCCGGGATTACCGTGTGGTCGATGAACTCCTGGGGGAGGTCGGCGTCGCCGTTGGCGGGGAACACGAACCAGTTGAGGGGGATCGTCTCCTGGAACTCAATCGAGAGCATGAAATCGATGAGATCGCCTGCAGCCTCGGGGTATTCGGTCCCGTCGAGGACGCCGGCGAATTCGACCTGGCGGTAGCAACCGGCCTCGATCACACCCGTCGGTGCCTCATCGATCGGCTCCTCAGCGAAGATCACTTCGGCCGGAGGTGACGATGCGTAGGACACAACCAGGGAGCGGTCGCCTCCGTATCGGGTGAAGTCGCCGTAGTAGGCGGAGTTCCAGTCAGGCGCCACCTTGACCCCGGCCGCCTTCAGGTCAGTCCAGTAGTCGATCCAACCGTCCTCGCCGAACTCGTCGATGGTCGCGAGCAAAAACGCCAGGCCGGGGGAGGAAGTTGCCGGGTGTTCGACGACCATGGCACCGGCGTACACGTTCACCCGAAGGTCGTCGAGGCGGGTGGGAACGTGAAGTTGGGCCGTCGCGAACCACTCCTTGTCGTAGTTGAGGCAGACGTCGCCGTAGCTGATCGGCGTTACCAGGTCTTCGGGGCCGAGCCTGAGACTTTCCGGGACACTGCCGATCAACTCCGAGGTGTGCTCTGTGAACAGGTTCTCCTCCAGAGCCCTGGACAGGAAGGTGTCATCGACACCGAACATGACATCGGCGATAGGGTTTCCCGCGGTGAGTGCCGCCTGGGTGACCATGCCTCCGGCGTCCCCGGCGGCGAGCACCTCCACCTCGATCCCCGTTTCATCGGTGAATGCAGCGAAGGTCTCATCGGTGACAGCGTCGGCAAACGAGTCGTGAGCGACGAGAGTGAGGACATCGGGGGTCTCTGCTGTTTCACTGCCACACGCCGCGGCGATCAGGGCAAGCCCGATGAGGGCTGTCGTCAGTTTCCGCATTAATTCTCAACTCCTAAGAACGGGAGCCAATTGCGGTGGAGTCTCCCTGCGCTGGCATTACCCAGATCAGGTTCTTCCGGTCGGAGCCTTTCAAGACTCCCTCTCAGCCCGGTCTCACCGAGCTCCCGTATCAGATCCAGAGTAGCGCCCGGGCGGGCTATCGGGAAAGGTCAGGCAGGGCCGAAGGCGAGGACAGTGTTGTGCCCCCCGAAGCCGAACGAGTTGGAGAGGGTTGGCCCCGGTGTCCATTCCTGGGTTTCGAGGACGATGTTTGTGAGCGGGATCTCGGGGTCCTGATTGTCGAGGCCGTGGTTGGGGAGCAACTCACCGCGGAGCATCGACTCGACCACCATCACAGCTTCGATCGATCCCGACGCCCCCAGGCCGTGCCCGGTTGTCCCCTTGATCGACGAAACCGCGGGTTGGTTGCTCCCGAAGATCCGGTCGATGACCGCACCCTCGGTTCGGTCGTTGAGGTCGGTGCCGGTGCCGTGGGCGTTTATGTACACGACATCGCCGGGAGTGAGCCCCGCGTCTTCCATCGCGAGCCGCATCGCACGCTCGGCTCCGTTCCCTTCCGGATGGGGTGCGGTGATGTGATAGGCATCAGCGGTGGAAGCTCCACCGAGCACCTCGGCGAGGATTGTTGCGCCCCGGGCACGAGCACTCTCGATTTCCTCCAGGACGAGAATGGCCCCGCCTTCTCCCATCACGAATCCGTCACGATCGACGTCGAATGGTTTGGCAACCGACGTCTTCGACAGGGCCCGGGCCGAGGCAAATCCTTCTCTTGCCGACTTGCGGGCTGCTGCCTCGGTGCCGCCGACGACGGCTACATCGGCGTACCCCCATTGGATCATCCTCATCCCGTCCAGAATCGATTGCGCTCCGGCGGCGCACGCCACGACAGGCGTGTTCGCCTGTCCGCCGAACCCGTACTTGATGGAGATGGCTGCTGCTGCGGCGTTGGCCATCATCATCGGGACCAGGAACGGAGAGACCCTGGGGTCTTCCTTCTGACTCTCATTGACCAGCGTCTCCAGGGACTCGAGGCCCCCGATGCCGGTGGCGACGGAGACGGTCACGCGGTTCGGGTCGGCCACGAACTCTCCGGCCTGGTTGAAGGCTTCGTGTGCTGCCACCAGAGCAAATTCCGTGAACCGGTCGAGACGGCGCGACTCGCGCTTGGGGACGATCGGCTCGGGATCCCAGTTCTCGATGACATGTGGACCAGGTCCCGGAGGACCGGAGATCAGCCCCTTCCAGAGTGCGTCGACGCTGAGGCCGGGTGCGGCGACCGCACCGATGCCGGTTATCACGACACGTTTCTTTTCCATGGAAGTCATCCTGCCTTGTCAGTTATCTATTTAGTCACTCCGGGAACACGGAACGTTGCAGCTTCCGCATTCCCCCCAGCCAGCGTTCGTAGTCGTTTGCTTTGTTCTGGAAGAACTTTCGCACATCGTCGTGCGGAAGTATCAGGAACTCCTCGGAGGCAATCCCGGCAACCACTGCGTCGGCGACTTCGGCAGGGGAGATTGCGTGCGGAGAAAGAAGGTCGTGGAATTCGGTTGCGACATCGAGGAGGGGGGTGTCGACGCCCATCGGACAGAGACAGCTCACTTTGACCCCCTTGTCGCCGTAGGTGATCGCCAGCCACTCGGCGAATGCCACCGCAGCATGTTTTGTCACCGAGTACTGGGCTGCCTTGAGGTTCGTGAGCAAGCCGGAAGCCGACGCGGTGGACAGGAAGTACCCCTCACCGCGGGCCACCCAACCAGGGATAAGCGCTTTGGCGGCGTGCACGTGGGACATCGTGTTGATCTTCCACATCCGGTCCCATTCCGAGGGATCGGTCTGCTCGTCCCCGACAAAGCCGATCCCGGCGTTTGCGCAGAAGAGATCGATTGGCCCGAATCTCTCCTCGGTTGTGTCCACCAGAGCCTGATTGTCGTCAGGTGAGCCAACGTCGACGCGCATTCCGACTGCCCCGAGGTCGGCAGCCACCCGGTTCACCGAATCCTCATTGATGTCGGCAAGTACCAGCCCGGCCGGGGACTCCCTGGCGAAACGCCGGGCGAGAGCTTCGCCGATCCCGCTGCCCGCACCGGTGACGACTATGACGCGATCGTTGAGTTCCACGTCGGTTACGTTAGTGATGATCGGTGGCAGCGCCTCTTGAACGCGGGGTGGCGTTCGGCGACAGGCTGATCGTCGTCTGCGACAGACGACTCGTGGCTCTGGACTAGAAGGTGGCGTTCTCCAGAAGGCTGGCCCCGCCCTTGATAGTGGGGAGAAGGCCGGTGGTCTGGGGGAGGAGGTGCTCGCCGTAGAAGCGGGCCGTGTTGACCAGGTCCTTGCTGAATTCCGGGTCGTTGTCTGCTGTGTTGAGAGCTGCCAGCGCAACCCGGGCAACAAGCCATCCGGATACCACACTGGCGAAGAGTCTGAGATAAGGGGTGGCACCGGCGAGGGCATCGTCGATGTTCTTCTCGGTCAGCGATCCCAGCAGCCAGGTCGATGCGTCCCTGAGCGCGCCGATTGCGCTGGTGAGCTCGGAGCCGAAGGCCTTGAGCTCGGGATGGCCTTCCATCTCTCCCAGCACCGCCTCCATCTCCACGATCAAGCCCTTGACGACTTTGCCGTCTTCCATCGGCAGCTTTCGGGTGAGCAGGTCGATGGCCTGGATCCCGTTGGTCCCTTCGTAGATGGGGGCGATCCGGCTGTCGCGGAAGTACTGCGCGGCGCCGGTCTCCTCGATGTAGCCCATCCCGCCGTGGACCTGGATTCCCAGTGATGCCATCTCGACCCCGACGTCGGTGCACCACGCCTTGACGAGAGGCGTGAGCACCGCCACCCGGTTGTCGGCGAGCTTGCGACGGGCGTCGTCGTCCGAGTGGTCGGCGAAGTCGGTTTCCGCCGCCGTGTAGTAGAGGAGGGATCGCATCGCCATCGCATAGGCCTTCATGGTGAGCAGCATCCGCCTCACATCCGGGTGCTCGACGATTGCCACCTCGTCATGTGAGTCCGAGCCGGTCTTGCGCCCCTGGACCCGGTCCCTGGCGTATCCGACGGCCTGCTGGTAAGCCCCTTCGGTGATGGCGAGCCCTTCGAGCCCCACCCCGATCCGGGCAACGTTCATCATCGTGAACATGTTCCGCATCCCCTTCTGCTCTTCGCCAAGCAGGTACCCAACAGCCCCGTCGCCCTCATCGCCGAAGGAGACGACACAGGTGGGGGAGGCGTGGATGCCGAGTTTGTGCTCGAGGGACACGATCGTGATGTCGTTGCGCTCACCGGGGTTGCCTTCGGCGTCGGGCACGAACTTGGGGACGATGAACATCGAGATGCCCCTGGTCCCGGGAGGGGCGTCGGGTGTCCGCGCCAGAACCAGATGGATGACGTTTTCGGTGAGGTCCTGGTCACCCCAGGTGATGAAGATCTTGGTTCCGAACAGGCGGTAGGAACCGTCGTCCTGGCGTTCTGCTCTGGTCCGGAGGGTGCCGAGGTCGGAACCGGACTGCGGCTCGGTCAGGTTCATCGTGCCCGACCATTGCCCGGTGGCCAGTTTGTCGATGTAGGTTGCCTGCTGCTCGGGTGTGCCGTGCTCGATCAATGCGTCGACCGCACCCTGGGTGAGCATCGGGCAGAGCGAAAACGCCATGTTGGCGGTCTTGAACATCTCCTGGATGACGATGCCTACGGCGTACGGGAGTCCGCCACCGGACCACTCCTCCGGGAAGTGGACCGAGGACCACCCTGCCTCGACGTACTTCGTATAGGCGTCCTTGAATCCGTCCGGTGTGACGACGCCGTTACCGCTCAGCGTCGAACCCTGTTGGTCGCCGGCATGGTTGAGCGGAGCGATGACTTCGGAGAAGAACCGGCCTGCTTCCTCGAGCATGCCCCTGACCGTCGCCGGGTCGGCATGCTGATAGCCGTTCAGCTTCGCCAGGTCTCCGAGCACAGCGATGTGATTCAGGGTGAAGTTGATCTCTTCGAGTGGTGGCTGGTATCCGGACATGGCTCCCAGGATACAGGAGCCCGTGAGATCTCCCTAGAGGGTCTGTTCCCTTGCCTTGACTTCCAACTCGCTTGTGATCGAGCGATGGGTGGATTCGAACCCGAGGCCCGTATAGAGCTTCAGCGCGTCGTTCGGGTTCTCGGTGTCGACTCCGAGAGCGGCATGGGTGAACCCGGCTTCGAGAAAGGCGTTGAACGACGCTGTCAGCAGAGCCGTCGCCACACCTTTGCGACGCCACTCCTTGACAACTCCGAGGCTCTCAACCCAGCCATCGCGGCGCCCGAGTAGCTCCTCGTCTTCGGGGAAATGGGCGTTGAGACTGACCCCCACAACCTGCCCTTCGAAGAGCGCAAGAAACGAGAGGTCGAGGGCGACTCCCTGCCCTTCGAGGCGGTGTTGGTAACTGGCCATGTCTGTTGGCGAGGAGCCCCAGTGGTCGGCAAAGGAACGGTTGAGCGCGTCGAGCGCCGACGCGTCGAGCGAACGGTCATAGGGGACGATCTCGATGCCGGGGGCGGGCTCTAACTCCGCTCGCCTGTCGAGAGGTTTGACCATCTCGGTGAAGTATCGAACCGGCTCCATCCCGAACCGCCGGTACATCCGGTGCGTCTCCTCGATCCAGTCCCACTCATCGGCGCGCATGAATCGGGGAATCGGCGCTTCGACATCCTCGAGGATCCCGGTCGCCGACTCGACCTGCCAGCCAAGAAGCTCCCGTCCGACACCGCGGCCCCGGTATTCGGGATCGACCCGGCCCTGCAGGTAGGCGCGCTCCAGGGTTACCCCGCTGGGTCGGTGCCAGATCCGCCCGTAGGCGACCATTCGGTCGCCGTCCCAGACGCCGCGGGTGTGTCTTTCGAGATCCATGTGAGGCGCGGTCAGCTCCTCCTCAACCTCGTGGAGGGGCGTGACCAGGGGTGCTTTCCAATACGACTCCCAGCGTCGCGTCAGCTGGTGGATGTCGCTCGCATCCTCGAGGCGGACAGGTCTCCACTCCATAAGCGGAACTCTAGGATCCGAAAGGGCGGGCGAGGGTCGGAATTATTCGAGGATGGCCTCGACAAGGTCGGGGAGGTGCTCGCCGATAGACCCGTCGATTCGGGCTGCGGCGAGGTGGTCGGCTTCCGTCTCGCCTTTGTTGATGATGACGATCGGAATCGGTAAGAACGCGGCCCGGAGTACCACGTCGGAGGCAGGCGACACCGCAACTGTCGAACCGAGCACCAACATCGCATCAGCCTGCCCGAGGAAAGAGAACGCCCGGCTCATGGGCTCGTGGTCGAGCATCTCCCCGAACATGATCACGCTGGTCTTGATGACCCCACCGCACCTATCGCATTTGGGATCCTTATCACCAGCGTCGACCCGGAGTAGCACCTCCTCGGTAGACCACGTCGTGCCGCATTCGAGGCAGTGACAGGACTTCACGTTTCCATGGAGCTCCGAAATGGCCTCATCGGGCAGCCCCGCCGCCTGGTGGAGCCCATCGACGTTCTGAGTGACCACACCCGAGCTCCGTCCCCCGTCCCAGAGTCGGGCAACCGCATCGTGGCCCCGGTTCGGCAAGACCCCCGACCGCCCTCCCCATCGCTCGCCATTGATATGCATCCGCCAACCCTTGATCCGGAGATCGGCGCGGGTCCGGTAGCGGGTGATGTGGAAGTCGTCGGGATCGACCTTGGTCCATATGCCATCCGGGCCTCTGAAGTCGGGGATTCCGGATTCGGTGGAGATACCGGCGCCGCTGAACACGAGGATTCGCCGCTTATCGGCAAGAACCGCTTTTGCCTCCTCGAATTCGCTCATATCCGACTCCTCGCACCGTTCAAGTTTCCCTTTTTCTCAGACGATAGAAGATGAGACGTTCGCACTATGTAGGAGATCTTTCATGAAACGCCTGCGCCTCTCGGCCAAGCTGGCTCTGGCAATCATCCCGATCGGGCTCGTGGCACTGGTAGCGGCCGGCTTTATCGCATTCACTTTCCTGAGCAACTCCCGTGCCCAGAACGAGACAGCTCATGCCGCGACCGTAGCCGCCGATGCCATCGAAACCCTGAAGGCAGTCTGGGACGAGGAAGGGCAGGCACGCCAGGTCTACCTGTTCGACAACGCCGACAGCGCCGACGATCTTGCATCTGCCATCGAGCGGACTGACGATGCCCTCCAGGATCTGAGGGACTCAACCGCAGAGCTCGGGGAGAACACGACTGGGTTTTTCAACGAGGTTGCGTTCACTGCTTCGATCGACGTCCGACGCGTCTCCGCCACCCTCAACGAGATGCGATCAATTAGTTCCCCGGACTCGACCGAGATCCAGGGGTATCACGACGTGGCCAGCGCCATTTTGGCCGTCCTGCCCAAGGCCTCGTCGATCGTCTCCGACCGGCTTCAGGCACGAGAGCTGTCAACGGCCTACTACCTCGCCGAGGGTGGCCAGGTCTCACTGATTCAGGAGCAGCTGATTAGGGAGTTCAGGGCGGCTGCCCTCGATGACCCCGAATTCGATAACGAGAGCACCAGAGCGAGCTTGCAGCCGACGCTGGAGGTTCTCGAAGGCGAATTCGGCGCCTGGGCGCTGCGCGCCAACCAGACCGCCAACCAGAGGACTGTCGCGATTTTGCAGTACTCCACCCAGCTTCCCGACGTGGACCTCAACACCTTCCCGCTGCGTCGCAACGAGGACATCATGAACACGTCCGAGACCATGGCTCAGGGCGTCGCTGACGAGTCGCAGGCAAATGCGGCCGAATCCGAGAGGGAGGCATATCTGGTCGCCGGTGTGGCAGCTGCCATTCTCCTCATCGCCCTCTGGTGGTCGTATGCCGTCATCCGGTCGGTGGTGCGCAGGGTCCGCGGGGTCACCGACGCAGCAGTCAGGGTCTCCGAAGAGGATCTCCCCGCTCTGGTAGATGCCCTGCAGAATCCGAACCAGGACATCGGCGACCTCAAGCCGATCAGGATCGAAGCGGCCGGATCCGACGAAGTTGGTGAGCTCGCTGCTTCGTTTACCAACCTCCACGCCACCCTGATCGATGTGGCCAGCCAACAGATGGACATCTTGCGCAAGGGTGTGTCGGAGATCTTCGTGACCCTTGCCCGCCGCAACAGGAGCCTCGTCGATCGTCAGCTTGCGCTGCTCGATGAGCTCGAGTCCAGAGAAGAAGACCCCGAAACCCTCGGCGGCTATTACAACCTCGACCACCTTGCAACAAGGATGCGTCGCAATGCCGAAAGCCTTCTGGTGCTTGCCGGCTCCGAGCCCACCCGAATCTGGTCGAAACCGCTCGAGGTGAGCGAAATCATACGTGCCGCGCTGGGGGAGGTCGACGACTACCAGCGGGTAGACATCATGGCTCTCGATCCGGCCCTGGTATCGGGAAGGGCCGTCGCCGACGTGGCCCACTTGATGTCGGAACTTCTCGACAACGGGACACAGTTCTCCTCACCCGTCGATCGGGTGCGGGTGGCAGGCCTCTACGACCCCGACGGGTACATGCTCACTGTCTCGGACAGCGGCATAGGGATTTCCCGTGAGAAGATCTCCGAGTTCAATGCACTGCTCGCCAATCCCCCTGTGCTCGGCCTCGCCCTGCAACCAACGCTTGGTATGTATGTGGTGGCCCGGCTTGCAGCCCGTCACGGGATCAGGGTGCAGCTCATCTCTGGCTCGCCGGGAGTCACCGTGCGTGTACTTATGCCGAAAGCACTCCTCGAAGCCGCCAACGCTGACAACGACGGCAGAGACTCGCTGCCCCCGGTGGCGTACAAGCCGGCGATCTCCTCGCCTTTGCACAATGGCGCCCGGAGCCCGAGCGATGAGTATGTCGCCGCCCCGGATGACGACGATGTCGTGGCCCCTGCCGCGGAGACGACTCTCCCCGGAAAGATCAAAGGTCGCCATGAACACCCCGGTCGCTCCAGGTCGGCCAAGGTCGACAGGGAGAGAGAACCCAGACAGGGGAGCCCGTTTGCCGAAGAAATCGGCTCAGGATCGAGAATTGGCGAGCTCAAGAAGCGGGTCCCCGGTGAAGCTTTGTGGCTCGAACAAACCGACGAGGCCGAGTTCGCTGAAAAGGATGCCCCGAGAGTGTCCTGGGAGGTTCACCCCGCCCCTGCAGAAACCGGAGCCGATCTTGCGCACGAAGACGGGCACGCACAGGAGGAGACCGAAGTGACTGAGCACCAACCTGCCGCCGACACTTCGTTGGTCAGCGTGGAGCACGCCGATTCCGTGGAGGCCGAAGTAGGCGATTATGACCTCGAGGCCGACGAAGCGTCCCCGTCGGAGGATATGGATGTGAAAGAAGACCGAGTTCTCGCAGCGGAGCAGCCCTGGTGGGTCGACAGAGAGGCCGCAGAGCCGCAGGCTGTCGATTCGCCGGAAGAAATCGAGGGAGAAGATCAGGAGGCGCCAGCTGTGGCTCACGAGGGCGACGCGAGCGCCGATCACACCTCGACCCCGGTTGCCGGGACTGAGGGCAAACCGGTGGAGGAGACGCGCTCGAAGATCACTCCGGTTGGCCTTCCGGTGCGGACCCCAGGAGTGTCATTCCGTGACACCGACGAGACCGCTACCAGCTCGTCAGCTTCCCGGTCCGGCGCGATCGGGATCAAATCGGCACTCACCGATTTCAACGATGGTCGGGCCATGGCCAGCCAGAAGCTCGATGCCCGGGAAGACGACACCGACGAAGACGAAGGGAGGGACGACTGAGCACTTCAACAAGCAACCTCAACTGGCTCATCGATCGGTTCGCCCAAACGGTCCCTTCGATGAGGCACGCTGTTGTCGTTTCGTCCGATGGATTGGCCCTCGCCTTATCCAACGGAGTTGACCGGGAGACGGCTGACCGCCTCTCGGCGGTCTCTTCGGGCATGATCGGGCTCGCTTATGGCTCCGCGGGCCGATTCGGCTCCGGCTCGGTGTCAAATGTCATCGTGGAGATGACCAACGGATGGCTCTTCGTCACCGGGATCCGGGACGGCAGCCTGCTCTGTGTCCTCACGAAACGGGAGACGGACATCGGCGCCGTTGCCTACGAAATGGCAGTTTTCTCGGAGAAGGCTGGAGATATTCTCACACCTGAAGTCCGCGAAGAGCTGAAAGCGGACTTAATAGGTATCGATTGAGCGACATGGCACGTCATTCGGATGAAGGGCGTCTGGTAAGGCCCTACACAATGACTGGTGGTCGAACCGGTCAGGACGTGCCTGCCATTGCCCTCGAGAGCCTCATATCGGCAACCGAGGAAGGCCGGGCCACGAAGCACCAGTTCCGCTGGGAGGCTTCCCGCGTTATCGAGTACGCCGGCCGTGGAACAGCTCTGATCGAACTTGCAGCCCTCATCGACGTGCCGATAGGCGTCATTCGCGTCGTCGTGGCCGATCTCGCCCAACGCGGGGCTGTCGAAATCGTCGACTCTGCCGGCGGGATGTCCACAGACCTCGACGCAGTTGCGTACACAGATCTCTTGAAGAAGGTGCTCGATGGCATCCGAAGCCTCTAACAGACCAAGACAGACTCCGGTGAAGATTGTCATCGCCGGCGGGTTCGGCGTGGGCAAGACGACACTCGTCGGCGCAATCTCGGAAATCGAGCCGCTGCGCAGCGAGGCCCTGATCACCCAGGCCAGCGCAGGGGTTGACGAGCTTTTCGAGCACGGCTCGAAGACAACGACGACTGTCGCCATGGACTTCGGGAGGATCTCGCTGAAAGACGGCCTGGTGCTCTACCTGTTTGGAACCCCGGGTCAGGACCGTTTCCACTTCATGTGGCACGAGCTGGCCAAAGGCGCCATCGGCGCCGTGGTCCTGGTCGACACCCGCAGGCTCGATGCCTGTTTCGCCGCCGTCGACTTCTTCGAACAACGAGACACTCCGTTCATGGTCGTTGTCAACACCTTTGACGGCAGGCTCAACCACAGCCTCGAAGATGTCCGCGAGGCGTTGAATGTCTCGCCCGAGGTACCGATGGCCTATTGCGATGCCCGCGTCAGGGTCGATGTCCAAAGCACGCTCTACCAGCTGGTCGAGTATGCGCTCCTGCGGGCGTTGCAGGGAATTCCGGTCTCATGACCGGCAAGAAATTCAAACCTGCACCACCGGGGACCCCAAAACCGCCGGCTGCACCTGGGGAACCCGAGTCGCGGCTCGAGGCCGCAGAGTTCGCCCTCGCCAGACTCGCCGAGAACGCAGACGGCGAGATCGACACGAGGCTGAAGGCAGTGATCGACGCCGCGGTTGTCGCGGTTGAGCGGATCCTCACCGAGGGTAAGCAAAGGGCCGAATCTCTGGTTCAGGACGCCGAACGCCTTCATGCCCTCGCCAGCACCCAGGCTGACGAGGCAGAGTCACGCGCTCGCGAGGCGGTAGCCGGGGAAGCTCGGGAGCTTCTCGAGAACGTCCAGCGTCTGCAATCCCAGGCCGAGGAGAAGGCCGCCAGGATCTTTGCCGAGGCCGAAGCCCGCGTCGCCGAGTCGGACAGGGAGATGGACGAGCGCCTCGCCGAGGCGGAGGCTATTTACGAGAAGGTCGAACGGCACATTGCTGCTCGTGAGGAGATCCTCGCCGAAGTGCGCAAGAAGGCCGACGCCATTATCCGCACAGCCAAGGCCACCGCTGAGACGGTGAAGGATGAGGCCAAGGAGGCAGCTCGCAAAACCACCCAGAACGCTGCGTTCGAGGCGGAGCGCATCATCCAGGTGGCCAAGGAGGAGGCCCGCCAGCACATGGACCGGGTCACCATCCAGGAGCGTGACGCCAAAGAGCGCCTGGAGGCGGCAAGGGCCCGCTCAGAAACCGGTTGACCATCTTGCACAGTGCACCGGGTTGCGGTTTCCGCACCCTCCAGCACAGTGCAAAACTCGAGGCGGTCTCGTCCTTTCTGCACAGTGCACTGGGTTGCGGTTTCCGCACCCTCCTGCACAGTGCAGACTGCGACGCTCAGTCGTCGACGTGTCGTGGGGGCAGGCCAACCCGGTCGGCCAGCGCTTCTTCCCGATCCCTCACTATGCGGTGCCCGATTTGGCGGGCGGCGTTGGTGATCCACATCGAGGTCTGAGACGCTGCTGTGTAGTCGGCTTCGCCGAACGCGTCGATGCGCCGCTGTTCGAGGAGTCGGTTGGCCTGGCCGAATTCCACTTCTGAGCCAGGACGGTAGACGGCGTACGTCTTGCCACCGTTGGCCCCGACCACCGAGAAGACGGGGACGTCGGACGGGCCATCGGCGATGTAGATCATGTTCTGGAAGGGGACCCGCCGGTCTTCGGCGGCGATCTTGGAGTTGACGTCGATGGTCGGGTTACGGTTTGTCCCCTTGTTGATCTCGAAAATCGCACGGGTCTTGGTCGTGTTGTCGATGGTGTAGACCAGCTGGCGGATTTCCCGGTCCGGGGAGAACAGCGGCTCCTGGCCCTCGGAGTAGCCGGGCGACGCAACCAGTTCGGCGAACTCACACGCCCAAACCTCGGACATGTACGGGGCTATCGAAGAGCCCATGATCATCTGGCGGAGCCCTGTCGACACGACATAGTGCTCGACGGTTATCTGGTGCTCGGCGAAACCAGGCTCCGATTCGACCGTCTTGTCGAGAAGGTTGAAGAAGTCGGGGATGCCGGCATAGAACTCGATCTCCGCGCCCAAGTCGTATAGGACGTCGTTGCTCAAACCAGCCATCTTCCCCTCGCGGACATAGGTGAGGATGTGGTGGAGATACAAGGCGTCACGCGCCACGCGGTGAGCGCCATGGTTGAGGTAGAAGTCCTCGAGGCCGTCTACCTCCGCCCAGAAGTCGGGCTCGTCGACTTCGAATCGACGGAACATCGGGCCCTGCATGTTGCCCGGGATGAGAGTCTTGTCGAAGTCCCAGATGACCGCGATGACGTTTTGGGGGAAGAGCTGGCGGTTCATTGTCCCTCTAAGGCTATCCGCAACGGGGGAAATGGCAATGGGTGGGCCCGTCGGGGCGGGGAGGCCGTTAGCGTGGACCCATGGAGTGGATCGAAGACACCCTGGGCATTTCGGCGTCGGACCAGGTGAAGATTCTCGCCTCGCTGGCTGTTATCGCCGGTGCCATCGTGCTGCGATCACTGGTCTTGCGTTACGTCCAGTCCCGGGTCGACGACAACAGCGAGTCCCAGGTCCTCTATCGGGCCCGGAAGATCGCGAGCTACACAGCGACCGTCGTCATCCTGGTGACGCTGGCCTTCATCTGGATCGACGCTTTCGACAACCTGGCGACATTTCTCGGGTTGCTTTCCGCGGGTATTGCCATCGGCCTATCGGATCTGCTCAAGAACATGGCAGGCTGGGCCTACATCCTCACCCGGCGACCATTGAGCGTTGGCGATCGAATCGAGGTCGACGGCACCGTCGGCGATGTCGTCGACGTGCGACTGTTCCGTTTTTCGCTGATGGAGGTCGGCCATTGGGTCGACGCCGAACAGTCGACGGGCAGGCTCATCCACGTGCCCAACGGGATCTTGTTCAGCCAGCAACTGGCGAACTATACCGAGGGCTTCAGCCACATCTGGGAGGACCTCCCGATTCTGATCACATTCGAGTCTGACTATGAACTCGCCGAGCAGATGATCCGCAGGGTTCTGGCCGAGAAGGCACCCGATGTCGAGGCCACCGTGGGTGCGAAGATCCGCCAGACGGCGCGCACGTATCACATCAGGGTGGGCACCTTGACGCCCACCGTATACCTTTCCGTACGCGACAGCGGTGTGCTGCTCACCGCCCGTTACCTCGTCGAGACCCGCTCCCGCCGTGGGGTATCGGAAGCGATCTGGAGGGCGATCCTCCAAGCCTTCTCAGGAGAGGACAGCATCGACTTCGCATACCCGACCTATCGCATCGTTGGTGGAAGCGTCCCGCCGGAGCGCGACGCTTGACTCACTCTTCAGCTCGTAGAAGCGCCAGAGGTCGTTCTCCATCGGCAGCACCTCGATTTCGCTGAACCCGGCCATTTGGGCGTATGACCGCAGGGTCGACGACGCATGATGGTGCCGGTCCCTGCCGAAGACTCTTGTGACATCCCGTCCGGCAGGCAGACGAACAGGGAGAACCCGTACATCAGGCGCTCGACATCGTCCGAGCTCTGACCGAACGCGTCCGCGACTGCCTCATCCATGACCAGGACGTAGCCGTCTTCTCCGGACGCTTCTTTCATCGTGGCAAGCACATTCACCGGATCTGCAAGGTCGTGAATGTTCGAAGGCGGTTTCATCCTCGTCCGGGCAACCGATGAACCCGACCATCTGCGC
>JBBDMR010000050.1:0-5436 GCA_040878225.1 Acidimicrobiia bacterium | reverse complement strand
GGGGGAACAGCCGCTCCCTTCCGGTCGCTGGGCCTCCGGGAGGACAGCCGCTCGCTGGAGCCGGAGAGGGGAGTCGAACCCCTGGCCTATTCATTACGAGTGAATTGCTCTACCACTGAGCTACTCCGGCGGCGACGGAATAGTAATTGCTGGAGCGCGCCTATTCCCAGGCGTTACTCGGCGAGTCGCTCCCTGCGTGCCGCAAGCAGATCCGCGGCTCGATCGAGGGTGATGCTCTCGGGGCTGTCGCCCTGGCGGAGTGAGGCGTTCACATCTCCGTCGGTCACATAGGGCCCGAAGCGTCCGGAACGGACCGTCACCGGCTTCTTCGACACCGGGTCGTCACCGAGTTCCTTGAGCGGGCCGGATGCCCTCTGGCCCCGGCGCTTCGGAGGCTCGGCAAGGAGCTTCAGGGCTTCGGGTACGGTGAGTGCAAACAACTGCTCTTCGGATTCGAGGCTGCGCCGGTCGCTCCCCCGCTGGATGTACGGCCCGTATCGCCCATTCATCGCAAGGATCTCGACGCCTTCATCGTCCTCGCCGACGACTCTGGGAAGTGAGAGCAGCTGCAGGGCATCATCGAGACCGAGAGCGTCGATCTCCATGCCTTTGAACAGAGATGCCCGCTTCGGCTTCTCCTTGCTCCCCTCCTCCTGTTCGCCCAATTGGACATAGGGACCGAATCTGCCGGTTTTGCCCAGCACCACCAACCCCGATTCGGGATCGGTCCCAAAAATCTTGTCACCGGCATTCTGGGTCTCCAACAACTCGACTGCCATTGCCACGTCGAGCTCGTCGGGCGCTACGTCCTCGGGGATGGACGCCCGCTCTTCTTCACGCTGGACATAAGGCCCGTATCGCCCGATCCTGGCAACGATCTCTCTGCCCTGGTCGTCGGATCCGACCGGAATCGAGTTGATGATTCGGGGGTCGATATCATCGAGACGTTTGGCGACCTTCTCTTTGAGGCCGTCGTCGCCGAAATAGAACCGGTGAAGCCACGGGACCGACTCCTCCTCACCGGAAGCGATCCGGTCGAGATCGTCTTCCATCCCTGCGGTGAACTCGTAGTCGATCAACTTCGGGAAGTGCTTCTCGAGCAAGGTGACCACCGCAAACGCGGTGTATGTGGGGACCAGGGCCGAGCCTTTCTTCCACACGTAGCCGCGGTCCTGGATGGTTGACATGATCGACGCATAGGTCGAGGGTCTCCCGACGCCGAGCTCTTCCATCTTCTGCACCAGTGAGGCTTCGGTGTAGCGGGCGGGAGGACGGGTCTCGTGGCCGACAGGCTCGAGACGCTCCACTGCGATCGCGTCGTCCGGAGCGAGCTCGGGGAGCCTGGTCTCCTTGTCGTCGAGATCGGCAGAGTCGTCTTTCCCCTGCACATAAGCCTTGAGGAAACCGGGGAAGGTAATGGTTCGCCCGCCGGCGCTGAAGAGTGCCTCCCTGCCATCAGCGGCAGTTGCGGCGATCCGCACCGAGACCGTGAAGCCTTTGGCATCGGCCATCTGCGAGGCCACGGTTCGCTTCCAGATGAGGTCGTAGAGGCGCGCTTCGTCCTGGCCTACCTTGGCGGAAACCTGTTCGGGGGTCGGGAATGTCTCTCCCGAGGGACGGATCGCCTCGTGCGCCTCCTGGGCTCCCTTCACCTTGGAGGAGTAGACCCGCGGTTTGGGGCTGAGGTACTCCTTGCCGTAGAGCTTCTCGATCTGGGTCCGTGCCGCCTTCACCGCCGTTTCCGAGAGGGCAACCGAGTCGGTCCTCATATACGTGATGTAGCCGTTCTCGTAGAGACGCTGGGCAACCGACATCGTCCGCGACGAGGAGAAGCCGAGCTTGCGGCCGGCGTCCTGTTGCAGCGTCGAGGTGCGGAAGGGTGGGTAGGGGCTGCGTTTGTAGGGCTTGGAATCGACCGAACGGACCGTGAACTCCGAGTCACGCAACCCCGAGGCGAGGTCGGTAGCCGACTCGGAGTCGAGTACCAGGACATCCTTCTTGGCCTTGCCTGTGCGGTCGAAGTCCTTGCCGGTGGCAACCCGTGTCCCGTCGATTTCGAGAAGCGATGCATCGAAGGGCATGTCGAGGTCGGTGGCCTTCGCCAGGGAAGCGTCGATGCTCCAATAGCCGGCCGGGGTGAAGGCAATCCGCTCCCGCTCACGTTCGACGATGATTCGGATGGCGACGCTCTGCACCCGTCCCGCCGACAGTCCCTGCTGGACCTTCCGCCACAACACGGGGGAAACCTCATAGCCGTAGAGCCTGTCGAGGATCCGCCGTGCCTCCTGGGCCTGGACCAACCGGTCGTCGAGCTGGCGGGGGTTGCGGAAGGCTTCGTCGATGGCGCTCTGGGTGATCTCATGGAACACCATGCGATGGATCGGGACCTTCGGCTTGAGCACCTCGATCAGATGCCACGCGATCGACTCACCTTCGCGGTCTTCGTCGGTGGCGAGGAAGACCTGGTCGACGTCCTTGAGCAGCGCCTTGAGCTTCTTGATCCGGTCTCGCCGCTCTTTGGGTACCACATACAGAGGTTCGAAGTCGTTATCGACGTTCACCCCAAGACGCGCCCATGGCTCGCCCTTGGCTTTCGCCGGGATTTCGGCAGCGGACCGGGGCAGATCACGAATATGCCCCATCGAGGATTCGACGACGGAATCGGCTCCGAGAAACGCGGAGATTGTCTTCGCCTTCGTGGGCGATTCAACTATTACAAGACTCTTGGTCATATCACTTTCGGTCTGAGTTGACCCCAACTGGTAGGTCTATGTCAACACGACCCACATCGTTTTGGCGGGATTAGCGTGGTACTTCGATGTCACCGCCCACCCGTTACGCCCCGAATCTCAACCGAACGCGAGCGTCTTGATGGGTGCCTATATCGCCATCGAAGGTGGGGACGGGAGTGGCAAGAGCACCGTCGCCATGGCTGTCGACGAGAGGCTGAAAGCACTCGGCTACGAAACGGTGATGGTCAGGGAACCAGGGTCGACCGCTCTGGGCGAGGAGATTCGCAAGCTGCTCCTCGACGGCGATCACATGGCGCCGTGGGCCGAGGCACTCCTCTTCGCCGCGCAACGCGCCCAACTCGCTTCCGAAGTCATCGCCCCCGCGCTGGATGCCGGGAAGTGGGTAATCAGCGACAGGACCTACTTCTCCTCGGTGGCTTATCAAGGCGCCGGGCGGGGCCTCGGGACCGAAACCGTGCGGAGCATCAACGAGACGGGACTGGAGGGTGTCGAGCCTGACCACGTGTTCGTGTTGGACCTCGACGTCGAAGTCGCTCTGGGACGCCAGGGCCGCCCCGACCGGATTGGTGGCGAAGACCCATCATTCCATCGCGCGGTGCGCGGCGCCTACCAACAGCTTGCCGAGACCGAGCCCGAACGAGTGAAGATCATCGACAACACGATGGGTCTCGACGAGGTGGTGGCCGAGATCATGGGTCATCTGTCGTGACAACAGTCTTTGACGACCTGATTGGTAACGCGGGCGTAGCCGACCTGTTGGAGCGGGAGCTGGCGGTGCCCAACCAGGCCTATCTGTTTGTCGGGCCCGAGTCGGTGGGCAAGGATTCTTTCGCTGTGCGCTTTGCCGCAGCACTGCTCTGTGATCGATCCGGCCACCACGACGACCCGTGCCGGACCTGTCGCCTGGCTCTGGCGCGTACCCATCCCGATCTGGTCGTCGTCGAGCCGGAAGGCGCCACGTCGATCGGGGTGGACCAAGCGCGATCGATGGTGACCAGGGCATCGATGGCACCGGTCGAAGCCGACCGGACCGTGTTCTTGATCCCAGATGCGGGTGCGATGACCGAGCAAGCGGCGAACTCACTCCTCAAAACCCTGGAGGAGCCCCTTGCTCCCGTCACTTTCCTTCTCGTCTCCGAGAGTGAAGACGACTTCCCCGCGACCATCGCCTCCCGGTGCCGAACCATCCACATGGGTCGGGTGCCCTCCGACCAATTGATTGCTGCACTCACCGACAAAGGCATCGAGCCCGAGCAGGCCGAAAGTGTTGCAGTGGTAGCAGGAGGACGTCCCGGTCTTGCCCTTTCCCTGATGTCCCGGCCGGAGGTGGCCGAGTTCCGGGCGATGTGGCTGGCGATCCCCGAGAAGGTGACACCCCACCCGGGCGATGGCCAACGTCTCGCCTCAGTTGTGATCGACGAGATCAAACCCCTCGTCGAAAAGTCGATCGACAAAGACCAGCCGAAAGACCAACAGCAGCGTGCGAGGCGGCGGATCGAACAATCCCTGTTGATCAGCGGTCTCGAGATCCTGGCATCGTGGTACGCCGACTCAGCCTCCCTGCAGTTGGGTGGGCCTGTCCGGAACCGGGACCTCGACCTGACCGCCCTCACCGACGTCAGCCCGCGCCGCGCCGTCCTTGCAGCGGACAAGGCCCTCGATGCGGTGGTCGATATTCAGGCCAACCTCCGCAGGGAACTGGTGCTGGCCAACCTCTTCACCGGCCTGGGGTCGGAGGACTGAGACTGTCCTCCCGCTTGCGGGAGGAAGGTTCGCGAAGCTGTTCCCCCGGAGGCGGAGCCGAGAGGTTTGAGTTTACGGCCTTGCGTCTCGGCTACGCCGAGACGTTTGTTTCGGCTTTGCCGAAACTCATGCCGGGACTCAGGACGCGCGGCGCATTCTCTCTTGGAGGGCCTGTCGCAGGTCGGCGGGATTGGCACCAGCCCCGCGCAGGACCCTGATGGCGCGGTCGTGTTCGGGGAGACGGGTGATGGCGAGAGTGATGTGCTCCGGACCGATCCGGCGGCTTCCGACAGCTTTGGCCTCGTCCAATGCTTGATTCAGCGCCCGCTTACCCGCACCGGTGAACGGCCGGTGGCGGCGGCGGTCACGGGGAGCGCGGCCCGGGTCGCCGGAGACCCCTTCCGGATCAACTCCAACCGACGCCAGCGCCTCGGTATCGAGCCGTTTCAGCTCCCGCCTCGCGGTTTCCTCGTCGACTCCCATACTGTCGAGGACACCGGCACGACAGGCGCCAAGAAGCAGGTGCTCGGTCCCGATTCGGGCATCTCCCCGGCTCTCCGCTTCCGCAACGGCCGTGGTCACAGTTTTCCGTGCCTCGGACGTGAACTTTTCGAACATCGTTATCTCCCGTGTTTCTTGTGAACTGCCTGTCGGGACACTCCGAGGGCATCTCCGATCTCCTGCCAGGTCCAGCCTGCGGCACGAGCCGAATCGACGTAGGTGTCCTCGAGCCCGTCGGCAAGTCGCCGCAACGCCACCACAGCCTGCAAGCCCTGGGCGGGCTCTCGTTTCTCCGCGGCGAGAGCGGTAATTGCATCCATGCTGTCATCTTACGTTGACAACCAACCATTGTCAATCTCGGTTGACAGGCAGCCACGAGCAACTTGTCCTCCCGCTTGCGGGAGGAAGGTTCGCGAAGCTGTTCCCCCGGAGGCGGAGC
>JBBDMR010000049.1:0-5581 GCA_040878225.1 Acidimicrobiia bacterium | reverse complement strand
AGGTCCAGGCGCTGATGTAGTCAGTCGCCTGGTTGGGATGATAGAAGATGCTGTGGCTCACCCCTTCTAGAACGTCAGGGCTCTCGTTACGAAGGGCAGCCAGCCCCTCCGCGACGGCTCCTAAGACCGGAAGGGAGGCCGTTCCATAGGAGAAACGAAGGGTGACAGGACAATCTGCAACCGCGTTTGGGTCAAAGCTCTCGTTAGTCAGTGGTAGATCTCCACGTATCAGCGACTCGGCGTTTGCCGCAGTTCGACGGACGAACCATTCCTTGCCAGGTGGTGGTGTGAACAGAGAAGTCAGGTCAACTACGGACCTCACTGCTTCCCGGCCGAGCACATTGGTCGCTCCCTGCCAGTCGTCAGGATGCGACTTGAGATGATCGTCCACAGCACCGACGACGCGACGTCGGAGCACTTCACCCCCTTCTGCTACGCCGAAGATCCCAGGCTCGAAGGAAAGGACCGCTTTCAGCGGGTTCGGATGCAGGATGGCAAGCCTCAGGGCAACGATGCCCCCGGCGCTAGCTCCGAGAACCACGACGTCGCTCAGATTGAGACTCGTGATCAAGGCGGCGGCGTCGTTAGCGTGCCGGGCTGAATCTGAGGGCCAGTTGGCATGGTCGCTTCGTCCAGTCCCTCGCCTGTCGTAAGTGACCACGGTGTGGAACGCAGCGAGTCTCTCTGCGATCCCCCGATATACCTCGGCGTCCTCGTCGGCTGCTCCTATGAGCAGTACGGGGTCTCCCGAGCCGCGGACCTCTGTGTAGATCCGCGCCCCTTCAGCCTCAATCCACCTGACGGTGGGCTTTGCTGCCCCGAGTAACGCGTCCGGATTCATATCGGATGATGTCATCACTCCCAAGCGATTGCCAGTGTCGAGATCCCGGTGCCGCTACCGACATCGACGGCGTACTCCACACGGGACTTGATTCCGGTGATCCTGCGAATGACGTCGGACACGAATTGCGAGTAGTCAGGCCTGCCATCGGCATACAGGCGGGCCGCAACGTCCGATGTGAACGGATTAGCCGGCATGGCCTGTAGACCGTACTCGACTCACACAACCGGCCAAACTCTGAATGACCACGAACTGCCGTGAAAGTGCCCAGACCCTAAGAGAACTTGGTCTTCGGTTTCTCCTCGAGGACCTCATCGACGTAGATGTCGAGCTTCTCGTTGTAGAAGGAGACCAGGCCCATGATTCGCTGCGATTCCGGCAGCGGATTGTCATAACCCCACACCAGGTTCTCATGGCTCTCACCGTTCGCTTCGACTGACCAATAGCGGGCCGTGCCCTTGTAGGGGCAGTGGGTGGCGAGGTCCGTCGGAGTGAGCAGGTCCATGCGAACGTCGGTCTTGGGCAAGTAGTACCTGGTGGGCAGGTTCGTCTCGAAGAGGAAGAAGGCGTTGGTGCTGTCGGCCACCGTCACCCCGTCGACTTCGACCCGCACCCGGCGGCTCGAAGGGAGAATGTCGACGCGGGTGTACGGGTCGCGGGCGTGGAAGAAGACCTCCTCGTCCTCCTCGAACCAGTGGTCCATCGACGCCCAATCAAAGGCGACGTGTCCGACAAGCTGGTCGATTTCGGACTCGGCGTATCCGTAGGCCTTCCCCTGCTTTCCACCGGCTTTCACCTCATAGAGGGTGGCATCGCCACGACTCGGGCTCTTCTTGGTTTCTCCGGAGTCGACAAAGGCGCTCATGTTGACGTCGGCTTCCGGGAAGTAGTAGGTCGGGAAATAAGGGACCTCCCAGACCATCAGCACCCGGTGGGAGTCGGCGATGATCTCCCCGCCGAGCATCGCTCTGACTCGTTTCCCTGCGCTCTCGACCTTGATCCGTCCGCGCTCGCTCATCTGAACCGTCCTCGTAAATCGTTGCTCACTACAACAAGGCGCGGGGCAAGCGGATTCCCTTCAGACGGGACACCTCACATCATCACCCTGGCCAGTGCGGCCAGGTTTTCCGGCTCCCGACCCTCCCAGTAGGCGTCGAAGCGACCTGTCAGAGATTCGGGCTCCTCGGCAAACACTCTCCTCCCCAGTATGCGCGCCGCCGTCTGCAGGTCAGCTCTTCGCTGGTTGGCGAGGGCGGCGATCAATGATCTCTCGACGGGGTCGGGGCAGAGGTTGATGTCTGTTTCTAGCTGTTGGATCAGCATGGCCAGGTCGTGGTCCTGGCCGAGCAGTTCGCCGACCCGGTCCAGTGTTATCGCCATGCCCACCACCACTTCCGGCCACAGCGGGGTCAACAGCTCCATCTGGTGTCGCAGGTACTTGACGCTCTTGCGCCACTCGTGGAACCGGGCCGGATCGATATGTTTGTAGGCGCCGACCATCTGGCTGCGCCCGCTGCCATAAGTCTCGGCCAGTCCGGGACCGATGGCGGCGAACTCGTCACGTATGCCGACCCCGTAGATGCTGCGAGCGGAATCGTCCACCGGCCAGTTCGAGTAACGCCCGTGAGCCTTTTCCAGGTTCTCGACGACCGACAGGACGATTTCGGGATCTTCCATGACCCTGGTCTCCACCCGCCGTCGTTGGGTATCGAGCCGGTATAGGGTCTCTTCCAGGACTCCGTCAGCAAGCATGTGCCCGTAGATCCGATCCAGGACATTCATGCTTTCGACGCGTGCTGCTGTGTCGCGCACCGGCGAGACCAGACGGGCCGTATCCCTCATCCAGCGATCCTCGAAGTTGAAAATCCGCTCTCCCAGCTCACCCTTGATCAGCCGCAACACCGACCTGATCCGTTTCGTCGACTTCCGGGCCTCGTGCACAGCGTCGCTGAATGCTTCCTCACCTGCGAAGAAACCGGAGGCGGCAACTTCCATCTCGTTGAGGGTGAGGCGCTTCAATCCTGCAGGTAGGGCTTCGAGATCTCCGAGGCGGAAGTCGGGAAGGGGAGTAACCACAACCTGGTTAGATGTTGGTGTGGTCGCGGTGATGATGTTCACAGGTTCAGGGTAATGAGCGGTCTTCGGTCGGCCGGTCTTCTTCCGTTCCGGATTCGGGACGGGATCGAGGTGATGCTCGCTCATCCGGGGGGACCGTTCTTCAGTCGTCGTGACGACGGGTGGTGGTCCCTGGTCAAGGGCCTGGTCAAGGAAGGCGAATCGGATGAGGAAGCCGCCCGCCGGGAATTCCTCGAGGAAACCGGTTGGCCCGTGCCCGAGGGCATATGGGCTCCGCTGGGGGAAACCCAGCTCAAGTCCCGCAAGATCGTCGTCGCCTGGGCACTCGAAGCCGACCTCGACCCGGCCGCATTGGTTCCCGGGCACTTCATGATGGGTGATCGCTCCTATCCTGAGATCGACCGCGTCGAGTGGTTCGATGCCGATAGGGCAAGGACGAAACTGAATCTGGCACAGGCAATCTTCGTCCAGCGCCTCGAGCTTCATATCCAAGATTTCATCGAGAGGAGAAAGGACCGAGTATGACCGACATGCCCCAAACCGAAGCCGAATGGCGGGCGAAGCTCGCACCCGAGCAGTACCAGATCCTGCGCGAGGCCGGAACGGAACGGCCCTTCAGCGGCAAGTACAACGACACCAAGACCCAGGGCAGCTACAAGTGCGCGGGCTGTGGCACCGAACTCTTTTCCAGCGATGCCAAGTTCGAGTCCGGGTCCGGATGGCCGAGCTTCTACGAGGCACTCGACCCGACCAAGATCAAAGAGGTGGAGGATCGGGCTTACGGCATGGTCCGCACCGAGGTCCGTTGCGCAACTTGCAACGGCCATCTCGGGCACCTGTTCCCCGACGGTCCGCAACCATCCGGGATGCGCTACTGCATCAACTCTGCTGCGTTGGACCTCGAGCCGGCCGGACCCGCCTAAGTGTCCTTCACGGTATCGGCCCGGTATTTCTCGAGAAGCGCCATCAACTCGTCTTCGTAGGGAGTGACGGGCAGATCGGCGACGTGGGCCCTCCCATGGAGAAGCCCGCTGGATGTTTCCTGGCCGGTCAGTCCGCGGAGAAGGCGTTTCACCGGCTCATTGGAAGAAGCAACCTCGAAACAAAAAGTCGGCACGCCGTCGTGGCGCGCAACTGCGGTGAGCACGTCGAACAGTGACCTTCCCAGGCCCTGTCGCTGGAACTTGTCGACAACCGTCAAAGCCACCTCGGCACAGCCCGCTTCAGGTAGCACGAAATATCGTCCCACTCCGGCTGGCTCACCTCCGATGGCTGCCCCCCAGGCCACGTGAGTGCGGTGGTCGACTTCGCTCAGATACCTGAGCTCTCGACTGCTCAGGCTATGGATCCCGACACCGAACCTTGCGAACCGACTCGATTCGGAAAGGCCGGACAGCCCCTCGGCGATGAGGGGAGCATCGATTGGGAGGATCGGCCGCACCTCCGCCTTTATGCCACTTTTCAACTCGATCTCTACCGTCTCCGGCAGAGGTGAGGAATCCATAATCAGCCCATCTCTGAAGGTGCTTGCTCTAGCAAGCATAGCGGGAACCACCTTGTGACCAGATTTCACCGACCGTCGGCGAAGGGCATAACCCCCTAGATCCCGCTCCAGACCGGCCCGCGCCGGTAACTTCAGTGTATGACCCGTCGCCGCCTCGCCACCGTCACATCTGAATTCGGCTCAGGAAAGCGCGAGTCCCATGACGCCTCTGCTTTCTACGACCGCTTCGTTGCCCCCCGTATATCTGACGAGTCGCTGGTGGCGCCTCCGGCCGCGATCGACACGCTGTTCCACGGCGATGCAGCGGCAATGACCGACGGCCAGGTGGCGAACAACTCCGTCGCCCTCGTCGTTACCTCACCGCCGTACTTCGCCGGAAAGGAGTACGAGACCGACCTGGCTGAAGGCCATGTCCCGGCCAGCTACGTCGAATACCTCGACATGCTGACCGGCGTGTTTGCGGTGTGCGTCGAAAAGCTCGAATCGGGAGGGCGAATCGCGGTCAACGTCGCCAACCTGGGACGCAAGCCCTACCGTTCGTTGTCCGCAGACGTTGTGCGAATTCTCCAGGACGAACTTGGCCTGCTTCTACGAGGCGAGATCATCTGGCAGAAAGCGAAGGGCGCCGGCGGCTCGTGTGCCTGGGGTTCATACCGGTCGCCCCAGAACCCGGTCCTGCGCGACATCACCGAGAGGGTTGTGATCGCGTCGAAGGGGCGCTTCGACAGGGCAATGAAGCGGGATGAGCGCAAGGAGCTGGGGATCCCCTCGGAGGCGACAATCGACACCGAAGAGTTCCTGGAAGCGACGCTGGATGTGTGGGAGATCCCTTCGGAGAGCGCCCGGAAGATCGGGCATCCCGCGCCGTTCCCAACAGCTCTCCCCCGCAGGCTCATCGAGCTTTACACATATCGGTCCGACCTCGTCCTCGACCCCTTTGTCGGTTCAGGGACCACTGCGGTGGCGGCTATCGAAGCCGGGAGGCACTACGTCGGGTTCGACACCGACGACAGCTACCTTGCGATCGCCCGGGAACGCATCGCTGCCGCGACAAGTGGTCTGTCGCGTAAATAGTGTGCGCGTGTCTCCGAGTCATCGTCGTCGACTGGCAAGGAGAAAAGCGCAGTCGCACTCGGAAGGTTCGGCGAGCATTTTGGACG
>JBBDMR010000048.1:0-30069 GCA_040878225.1 Acidimicrobiia bacterium | reverse complement strand
CGTCTTCATACGAGCCGGCAGCGCCTACGGCGAGGTTCTCGGGGTCGAAGCCGACGAACACCACACTGATGACGAAGGCGGAGATTCCAAACCCGACCGAGGTGCCGACCACGCCACGTACCAGGCGGTCCGGCGGATCTGACCACGAGGACCACTCCGATAACCGCCACGAATACGGCCAGCCACAGGTTCACGACCGGATCCTCACCTCCATATCGTATGAAGAACTGACGCGGAATGGATGAACACCCAATTCGCCAAGATCGGCGAGATTCTCCGGGACCGGGCACGACACTCGCCTCCGCGTGATCAGATCTACGCGCTCCAAGGAGAATCGTCATCATGTCGCTCCCCGCCCCATTGGTGTCCGTCAGGTGTCCGTCAGAGAATGGAAAACAGTGCCAAATGGCGGGGGTTTGTGGAGGTCCCGAACCTCCCGAAAACCCTTATAGAACAAGGGGAATGGGACATAATGGAAGCTAGTACGAACTAACAAGAAGCGGCTCGACCCGGTCTTCAAAACCGGTGAGGGGCCGCAAGGTCTCTGGCGGATACGATTCCCGTCCGCCTCCGCTAACGCTCCGGCGTCCCCGCCGAGCCCGTTCGGGCTCGTCGGCCTTACGCTTGCCGCGAGACGGTGCACCGACCTGAGTCGCCTGAAACCCCGGCGCCAAACCGCCGAAGGCTACCGCAGCAATGGCGAGTGCTGTCTGGTAGGTGCTGATCGCTCCGACGCCTCCGGCGACCATCAGCAGCACGACACAAGCGATCAGGACTTCGCGGTTGGCAGCTGCCGACCAGAAGGTGACAACGAGACCTCCCAGAGCCAGGCCGTAGGCGATCGGAGCGAACCACCCCGGAACTCCGAGATTCCACAGGGTGAGGATCGAAAGCGTGGACCCGCCAAGTGAGAAACCCGCGGTGAAGAGGCCAACCGCGAACAGGCCCGCAATCAGTGAGGTCCGGCTGACCTTCCCGGCGAGGAGGAGCGGTGTCGTCACAGCCGCGACGATCAGAAGTCCTTCGGCGACCACCATTGAGAGGTCGACAGTCTGGCCCGACAACCCACCACCGCTTCCCTGACCGAGGACGGTCCACGAGGCCGCACCTGAGGCAGCAACGTAGAGCATCAACGGCAGGCTCCTGATTCCGGTCCAGGTGGCTGCCAGCACACCGACCAGCACGACCACGGAAACCCACGCCACAGCCGGGTCGGGAACGACGCCAATCCGTCCGAGCGACGCCACGGCGAGAAAAGACCAGATCAGGACGGCGCCCACCCTCCCACGTGGTGTCACGGCATCCCAAATGAGCCAGGCACTGTACGCCAGGGCCACTGTGACCAGAACGACTGCTAGGTAATAGGCGAACCGTCCGAGCTCGCTCAAGAGCCTAAGCGAGACTTCAAATCGTCCGAGTCCAGGGATGTGTATGAGCGTTCGGGTACCGGTCCGAAGCAGCGTTAGCTCGACGAGAACGACAACTCCAAGCCACACAGACAGCGTCCGAATCCTTGAGCTATGTGCCAGCCGCATCCTCATGCTCCTCCACGCTGCCTCGCATGTAGATCCATAAGCCAACCATCAGCACAATCAGCAGAGCAAGGAATCCCACCGACACGGTGAGCATCGGATTCGATGGTGTGTATGCAGGCCAGTCGTCAGTAGCGCCAATGGCTCGACGCGGCGGGTCCTCGGGGGTGACCTGGAGTCTGGTGAAGGCCGACACCGACTTGATGCCGTCCCGTTCACCCTCACTGCCATTCCAGACTGCGAACGCCACATCGATGGGGCCTACCCCGTCGATGATGGGCTGCAGGCCGCCTGTGGGCTGAAACGGTCTCGAGAACACCACCATCCATCGTCCGTCCTTGTAAACCGCGTTGCCCTGGAGATCGCCCCGCTCCGTCACCTCGAGGGTTCCGAAACCCCCGGCGACCAGGTTCGCAACTCCTGTCCGACCATCGACCTGCGAAAGCGGATTGCCTGCCTGTCTAGCTGTGTAGTAGAGGTCCTCTGTAGAAGGATAGGAGTCGACGTACCCGTTATCGGGCAGGGTCGGAGGCCCTTGCTGCTGGTCAGCCCGCCATTGCCAGATATTGACTGCCTGGTCGGCCTGACCCATGCACAAGAAGGGAACCTCGCTTCCGGCTTCCGCAGGAAACTGAATGGCAGCTGCGTCGCTGAATGCCTCGTAGCGGTCTGATGCCTCGTCAGTTGTGACGTCAGACCACTCAAGCATCACATAGATTCGCTCGTCATGGTGGACCGCCCTGACGCCGATGCGTTCGATGGCACCGCCACCCATCGGCGGAGCGACCTGCTGAGACGTGGTCGGCAGAAAGATTGGAAGGATCGACTGCCATTCCGGCGCCGAGCCGTCCATCACCGGTTCGGTCTCGACCCGCCACGCTCCGATCGACTGGGTCTGTGCCATCGCCGGATTGGCTTCCACCACGCGCAAGAAAATAGCGATCACCGCCAGAGCCAGCAGCAGGACGACTGGCGATGTGTGCCGTCTCATTGCCCGGCTCCCATCCCCGGTGTCGGGCAAGGGCCACAGCTTCCATCGTCCGGCGCCTCCTGGGGTAGCGGGCTTTCCGCGACTTCGATCGGCTCCACTCCCATGTTGATGAGGTCCTCTTCGAGCCACGCCACCAAGAATTCAGCCAGCGCCGCATACCAGGGGTCCGAAGAGACCATCGAGGCCCTAAGACCGAAGGCGGGCCCCCAACAGCCGAGATGCTCAGCCAGGAAAGCGGCTGCTGTATCACGACATATGGACGCGTTCTCACTGTCGCCGGCTTCGAGTGCCCATACCTCCTTCTTGGCCACCACCGCCATGAATTCGAGCTCGACGGTGATGTGATCGAGACGCTCTCGCTCCTCGCCCCCCGCCCTCAGCCCGTGGACCCGGTAGAAGCCGGCTATGTCGGCCATGACTGCCGATTGCTGGAACACACCGTCGCCGCGATATCCCGTCTCGTATCCGGGGGCATCCTGGGAGGCAACCGGTGGGAACAATTCCATGTAACGGTTGCGGAGCTCGTCGACGTTGGCGGGCACGGAGGTTGCGAGCATCCCGGCCCTCTCGTTCAGATCAGGGCCGAGATCTAGCATCGACAGCCCAGGCATCAAGATCGACCTGATCGTCTCCATTCGGCCTGTCGTGGGGAACATGAAGCCGGTGGCCAGCAGCGAGTAGACGGTGAGGCGCCCGACTGCCTCGATTGCGGTCAGTTCGGAGTCGGTGGGGAGAGTCATATCGAGTTGATCTTTAGGGGACGTTCGTGGAAGGGCTCCTCGACCCGGATGCGGACTATCTCCCTGCCGTCGGCGTCGAACCCGACAGCCGTGTCGTTGTAGATCTCATACCCCTCACCCCCAACCTGGACCTCACCGACCCTCTCACCGTCTTCAACGTCGAAGGAGAAGATGATCTGCTGTGAGGCACGGAAGAGCTGGAGGACCGCCAGCAGTGTTCGCGATGGGCGGGTGTAGCGCTCGATGGCATGGTCGACGCCCGGGCCGAACATCTGGCGGAGGTAGTCGCGGGGGACCCATCGGGGAGGGATGTAATAGATGTTGGGTTGGGTGCCGAACTGCGGGTACAGCGGGAGTGCCACCTTCTCTTCGTGGACCAGGAAATAGAGGGGGTGATCGGTAGCCTCCGTCCAGGTTCCGTCGGCCTCGACATCCACCAGGCCCTGCATGCGGATCTTCCCGACACAAGCCGCCATGCATCGAGCTTCCATCGGTTGTCCCTCGGTGAGCGGGTCGGTTCCCTCCTGGCGGGGAAAGCAGCCAATGCACTTCTCTGAGGTTCCGGTAGTCGGCCGGTACATGGCCTTCTTGTATGGGCAGGCTTCGACACACTTCCGGTACCCGCGGCATCTCTCCTGGTCGATGAGGACGATCCCGTCTTCCGGTCGCTTGTAGATGGCGTTCCGCGGACAGGCGGCGAGACAGGCCGGGTAGGTGCAGTGGTTGCAGATCCTCGCCAGGTAGAAGAACCAACCTTCGTGTTCCGGAAGGCTCGTTCCTTTGGACGACCACCCGGTGCCGTGATCCTCGAAACGGTTCGGGCCCTTCCATTCCTCATCTGAGGGCACGTATCCCACGGCCCGCTCGCTGGAGCCGGCAGCCTCGAAGATGGTCTGGCCCTCGAACCGGCCGTAGGGGGCGTCGTCGCTCTGCTCGGTGGCGTCCCAGACCTGTCCGCCGGGGTTTGCCTCCTCCAGCAGCTCGAGGGTCTTCACGTCCCAATGCCTGGGGTAGCCGCCATAAGGCTTGGTCTCGACGTTGTTCCACCACATCAGCTCCTGGCCCGGGGAGAACGTCCATGTGGAGCGACAGGCCATGGTGCAGGTCTGACAGGCGATGCACCGGTTGATGTTGAACACAGCAGCGAACTGACGCTTGGCGCCTCCGCCTTCGAACCGATAGTTCATCTCCCGGCCGAGTTGCCAGTTGTAGGTAGTGGTCATCTGCCACCCCCGAATACGCCGGCTATCAGCTCACGGACGAATGCCGCGCCCCTGCGTTGGAAGATGGCGTTGGGCATCCCGTAGGCCGGCGATGCGAACAGCTCGAGGATGTCGCTGCCGGCGAAGCCGGTGAGGGCATATTCCTCGATGAGGCATCGCGCCGTCTCCCGGTCGGTCTCGCCGTCGATCTCGTGTGGATGGGAAACTCCCACGAGCTCATAAGGGTCGTTCGACTCTAGGTGTTTCATCTCGAGGTTCCTCTGATGGTGACGATCTGGCCGGTGAGGTATCTCTGCATGAACCGGTCTTCCTCACCGGGGCTCCTCCCAGTAGTGGCTCCGGACCATACGCCACTCCCACCCAGACCTCCCGCCTCGGCCTTGGTGATACGGACGACGGTCTCTTTGGGGACCGTGTTGATGGCGTGGTTGTCGACGTCGAAGCCGAAGAGGAATCCCATTCCGGCGGCTCTCTTGTGGAAGAGAGAATCCGTCTGGTGCATCGGCGGGGCCCATCCGCGGGTGATTGACTGCTGGCTCCCGTGCCGGAAGCTCGACTGGTAGCCGGTGTTGGCGAGCGCCCGACCGTCCGACCTGCTCTTCTGGGCCGCGATGGTGCGGGGTGTGGCCATGTAGAAGGCGTGCTTGATCATGGTCACCCCCGGCGGGTACGACGGGTTGTAGCTGACCCTGGCCATGAGACGCGCCGCCTCATAGAAGGGGTCGTCATCACTGGCTCCGACATATGGCCGGTCGGCAGGGTTGGCATCGATCCAGACCCAGTCGCCGTTCTCCAAGCCCAGGCTGCGAGCGTCGACCGGGCTGATGTGGATCTGCGCATCCCCCACTCCTGGCATCCGCTTCTCGGTGCGCTGCGGGTCGCCGAAGTTCGAATTCCAGATCCAGTGCCAGTCGGTCACCGCCCACGAGGAGTGGACCGAATGCCGGGATTTGGGTGTCAGGCACAGGTATCTGAAGCCCTGGTCGAAGAGGGGGTTGGTGGTGCGACGCACCTCTGACCAGGACATCTTGATGTTGCGCACCTGGCGACGGTCGGGGTCGATGTCCCCGATGTCGATCCCATAGTCGTTGGGCCGGATCCAGGGGCTCGTGGAGACGATCACGTTGGGGGCATACGGGGTCGCCTCCACGGCCTCGCGGTGCACGATCAAGTTCTCGCCGAAGTCGATCGCCTCGGGGATGTCGCAGTAGGCATTGAGGCGGCCGGTGTCGGTATAGAAGGGGAGGCTGTCCGCGATCTGCTCCCAGAAAGGGATGCGGGGATATGTGCGGTACTGCATTAGGGCCCCGCCCGGCTCTCCGTAGCGACCGTTCATTATGTCGTCGACGGTGTAGCCCTCGGTGGTGAACGACGCCTTCAGGACCCGGTCCAGGTAGACCTCTGGCCGGCCCTCGCTGGCGAACTTGAAGTGAGCGGCGAACCGGTCCTCGCCGGTGAGCCGGGTCAGCGCTCTGGCTACGCCAGCAAAAATGGCCACATCGTCGCGACTGTCGTAGAGGGGGTTTATGCCGCCCTTCCAGAGCTGGAGGAACGGGTTGGAACATGACCCGCCCATCTCGAGAGTCTCGAACTCGAGCCAGCTGTTGGCGGGGAGGATCAGATCGGCGAACTCGGCGGATCCGGTCCATTCGATCTGCTGGTCGACAATCATGTCGACCTTCGGATTGGTGTGCTTGATCAGGTGGTAAGCCCATTTGGCCTGGTTGATCAGGTTGGCGTTGTTGTACCAGAGCACCTTGGTGGGCGTGGGCATGTGGGTGCGTCCGGTGAACACCTTGCGGCCGTCGGACGGTGTGTCGACCACGAGTGGCCGGTCGCCGTACCCCCAATACGACGTCTCCTCCCCGTGGATATAGTGGTGGATGTTGTCGAAGTCGTAGGCGTCGTGCTCGGACATGAGCGGCCGGAAGGGGTCTTCGTTGACGTAGCCGCCGACGCCGGGGCCGAACCAGGGTGCGGCGTGGAAGATACCGCCTTTGTAGTTGCCCGCCCAGGTGCTCACCCCGGCTCCCGGGATGCCGATCTGGCCGGTGAGCATGGCGACGAGATAGGTGGCCCGGTTGTGCAAAGTGGCGTGGAAGTAATGGTTGACCCCCTCACCGACCTGGATCGACATCGGGCGAATCGTGGCTACGTCCTCGAGGAGCCGTCGGAGAAGATCCGGCGGTGACCCGGTGATGTCAGCAACCGTGTCGAGGTCGTAGTCAGCCAGGTGCTCCCGATACAGGTTCAGCGCAGTAGCGGCCTCGACCTCAGTGCCGTCTGCTAGAACCACGGTGCCGCGCCAGTCGACCTCGGGGTCGATGCCGGCCTCTGACATCCGGTCGCCGACGTGCTCCCGGTGCATCGCTCGCAGCTGACCGCTGGTGTCTCTTACCACGCGGTCGCCGATCACATCGTATTGCTCGGCGGTCATGCCGTGGAGGGTGAAGCTCGGACCTTCCGGGTCGAGCAACGGCTGGTGCCCGGCGAAGACCTCGTCGGCACGCAGCCGGGTCAATGTGTCCAGCCTGATCAGGAGCGGGAGGTCGGTGAACCGCTTGGCGAAGTCGACGTCATACCGGTCGCCGTCGATGAGCTCTTTCGCCAGGTAGAGGAAGATGGCGGTGTCGGACAGGCCTGCCCTGACCGGGATCCAATAGTCGGACTTTGACGACTGGGGCCCGTACTCGGGCACAATGGAGACGATCTTGCCGCCACGCTCCATGATCTCGTGGAACCAGTGGCTCTCCGGCATCTTGTTCTCCACGAGGTTCTTTCCCACCTGGATGAGCAGCCGGCTGTTGCGGAGATCGTTGAAGTCGACCTCGGTCGACTGAAGACCGTGAACGAACGGGAATCCTGGCGCCTGGTCCCCGCGCCAGGTGTACTCCGACCAGTCCCTCGCACCGACTGCTTCCTCCGGGCCTACACCCCGGACACCTGCGTCGAGCAAGGCCAGCATGTTGGCGAACCGGAACAGGCCAAACTTGCCGGCCACGCCGTGAACCGGGAGCGAGGAGCCGAATTTCATCGTTCGCACCCCCGACTCCTCCCAGAATTCGAGCATCTCAGGCTCGTAGCCATCTTCGTCTATCAGCCGACGGTGGCCCTCCTCACCCGAGTACGTCCGGGCAATCGCCTCGAGACCGCGCGCCGCATATTCGTCCACTTCATCCCAGGTGAGCCTTACGAACGTGTCGGTGCCGCGGCTGTCGAATCGATAGCGAGTTCTCAGCTCGGGGTCGTCGGAGAGTGACGGGAACCCGTCGTCGGCCCATTCCTTCCATCCGGCCCTGACCATGGGGGCTCGTAAGCGATACGGCCCGTATACCCGGCGATGCAGCGTGTAGCCCTTCAGGCAACCGCGTGGATTCCAGTGTGCTGTCGATGTGTTCCCTTGCGGGTCGCCGTAGTTGGCTCCGTCATAGTTCTGTTCCAAGCGCGTCACGACGCCGTTTCGGGCGAAGGCACGCAACCGGCACATGTGGGTGTCGTTGGGCGCACAGATGACGGTGAAGCTGGTGTCGTAGGCGTACTGGTCCCGGTAGATCTGCTCCCAGCCGCGGTTGGGATACGTGAGAAGCGGATTCTCGACGCCCGGGTAGGCCTCGAGAGCGAGGAGATCGAGGCCCATCACTCCCGAGAAGGCAGCCAGCCCGGCACCACCGGCCACTTTGATGAAATGACGACGTGTGACCTCGCTCAACTAGGCCCCCACTCAGATATCGTCATGTTTTTAATAGTAACGAACGTTCGTTTGTGAGAAAGGGTACTTAGTATGTGAAAAAGAGGTCAAGGGTCCCTAGTTCTGGCATGGTCCCTTTGTACGTTGCAAAGCAGTTAGCTGCGCATGACTCCATCCCAGAAAAGCTACTTCCGAGAGAGGGGCTACAAGTTGAGCGCGACTATGAGGGGCGGTGTTTGATCGCGGGCACCGTTTGGTCCTGGTTCGATTTGCCCACGTACCTGGCGCCATCCTCTGGGTCCGCCTCGTCATCGACCCTTCCACCACCACAGGCGATGTGCTCGCGCAAAGGTTGACGCCGATATCGTCAACCTCCGCCAAAGCAAACCGAGCAATAAACCTAAGTCCCCTGCTCCGGGGACTTTCGGCACTCGCGGTCGGGTGCTCGGATTTGGTAGGTTAAGCCATACCAACAGAAGGAAACCCCCATGCGGAAAACCGCTTCCATTGCTGCCATCGTCTTCGGAGTCCTGCTGATCTTGGCAGCCGGGACAACATGGTTTGTCGTAAGTGACACCTTGCGCGCCCAGAACATCACCGTCGCCGAGGACGGATGTCTCCACGGGCGCACCGTCGTCGGGCCGTTCACCGCCTACTGCCAGGCGAAAATCATCGACGAGCACACCCTCGAAATCACCGATGGAAAGACGTACGCCGAACTGGACCGGGAGGACCCGCTCCGTCAGACGGCGATGAACTCCGCCTTCCTCCAGGCGTCCCTGTTCACCTCGGTGCTCGCCTTTGGAGTGTCGGTGATGGCAGCAGGGATGGGTGTTCTCTTCATTCTGATCGGGTTGGGGATGCGTGACGTCAGCCAGCTGGCCGAACCCGAGCGATCCACCAGATAGCTGCGGGAGAAAAGTGAGAGGGGGGCTTCGGCCTCCCTTTCACGCGTCGGTGTCAGATGCCCGCTCGGGTGTCAGATGCCGCCGGAAGTCAGAGTGTTGACGACACGCACTGCGATCTCTGCCAGTTCGGGGTGCTCGCTCTCCCAGCGGATCGCGGCCTCGGTGAGCCAGTCGGTCTCGGTGTCTTCGGGATCTCCTTCGAACTTCCTCAGTCGATCGAGCAGCGCCTGTGCCTCCTCGTCGCCGCTTGCGGCAGCTTCGGACAGCTTTCTTCCCAGGATCTCGAAGTCTTTGTCTGACATCGACGGATTGTACCGCAGCCGGATTCCGTCGACGTTATCGAGAAGATTTGGGGTTCAGTTCGGTCGGAGCAGCTGATAACCTGATGGCCTATCCATGGAGGGGGTCTATGAAGATTCTGGTTACAGGCGCAGCTGGGTTCCTGGGGGCGAACGTTGTTCGGCACTTCTTGGGCCAGGGATTCGCCGTCACAACATTTGACAAAACCGACCATGCGATCGACGGAGCGCAACCCGTCCTGGGCGATTTGCTCGACCCTGCCTCGGTAAACGACGCGGTCGATGGTCACGATGCGATCGTCCACATCGGCGCGATCGGCGACGTTTATCTGGCCGGCGAGCAACCGGCTCTGGCGAGCTCGGTGAACGTGGTGGGATCGGCCCACATCGCCGAAGCGGCAAAACGGGCTGGGGCCCGGGTCGTTTACGCCTCCACCTGGGAGGTATACGGCAAGCCGGTGGCGGATGTGATCACAGAAGAGCACCCCTGTGAGCCCGACCACCCGTACAACATCACCAAACTCGCCGGGGAAAGGATCCTGCTCGCCGCCGATCATCTGAGTGATGTCCCCACCGTCGCCCTCAGGTTGGGTACAGCCTATGGACCCGGATTGCGGTCGAACTCGGTCTTCCGGCTCTTCATCGACAAGGCCCGGAACCAGGATCCGATCTCCATCCAGGGCGACGGATCACAGTTCCGCCAGTTCACCCACTCCGACGACATCGCCGAGGCGTTTGCCCTCGCCTGCCGTTCGGAGTTGCGGGGAGAGGTGATGAATATCGTCGCCCCCGAGCCGGTCTCGATCAAGCAGCTCGCCGAAGTGGTCGTGGCCCGCTATCCGACCGAGATCCAGTTCACCGAGGCGAGGCCCGGGGACGTAGCACCGGCTGTGGTGTCTTCGGAGAAGGCCAACCGCCTGCTCGGCTGGGCGCCTCAGGTCTCGTTCGAAGACGGCATGGGTCGGTTGATGGACCAGACGGCCGAGCGGTAGGTGACCGCGAGAGCAAAAGTCGTCGTACTGATCAAGGGCCTCGGGATCGGCGGCGCTGAGCGCCTGATCTCCGAGGCCGTGGCCTTCTGGGACCGTGACCGCTACGACTACCAGGTGGCCTATCTCCTCCCCTGGAAGGACCAGCTGGTCCCCGAGATCACCGCAGCCGGGGTCCAGGTCGATCAGATCGGCAACGGCCGGATAGGGATCAAGACCTGGCGCCAGCTTCGCGCCTATCTGAAAAAAACCCGGCCCGACCTGGTACATGCCCACCTGCCCAGCACCGGAATCCTCGCCCGACTCGCCTCCCATGCCCCGGTGATCTACACGGAGCACAATGTGGTTTCCTCCTACCGCCAGCCCACCCGGCTCCTCAACCGGCTTACCTACGGCCGGAACAAGCGGCTGATTGCAGTGTCGGGCGCGGTGGCCGAATCGGTCGCCGGATACCCCGGGCCCGACCCGATCGTGGTCCCCAACGGCGTCTCGGTGGCAGTCACCGACCAGGATCGGCGTGCCGCCCGTGACGAGCTCGGCATCTCCGACACGACGCTGATGATCATCCACGTCGGGAACATCCGTCCCCACAAAGGCCACTCCAATCTCATTTCGGCGACGGCAAAGCTCAAGGCGTTGTTGCAGGATTTCGTCGTGGTTTCGATCGGCGGGGAGAAATACGACGGCGACCTGGCAAGGATTCAGGCCGAGGCCACTCAAGCCGGTGTCGACGATGTGTTTCGGGCCCTCGGCCGCAGGGAAGACGCTCTCTCGTTTGTGGCCGCGAGCGACGTGATGGCCAACCCCTCCGACCACGAGGGCCTCCCGCTTGCGATTCTCGAGGCGATGAGCCTGGGCAAGCCGGTGGTGGCAACGGCAGTGGGTGGAGTGCCGTCGGTGATCGATTCCGGTGTGAACGGCCTCCTGGTCCCTGCGGCCGATTCCGCTGCCCTGGCCGACTCACTCCGTGATCTGGCAAATGACGGCGAGCTCCGGTCAAGACTCGGCGAGAGGGCGCGAGTCGATGCGTTGGCGAAGCATGGGCTCGAGGCAATGATCCGGACCGTTGAGGGCATATACGACGACGTCCTGGCCAACCCGGAGGTTTAGGCGGGCTCAGACTTCCCGGGCCACCGACTCCCACGGCTGATACTGATAGGCGAATCCCATCGCGCAGAGCATCGTCACCATTGCATGGAGGAGGAAGATGGCTGCAATCGCAGCCACCCATGGCGAGAAGACGAGGTCGAGCAATAGCACGAGGCCGACAACGCCGATCTGGGCACTCGCCACCGAGTTGGCCACCCATGCCGGCGTCCATCCCCGGTCGGCAAGCTGGTCGTAAACATGTGAGCGGTCTCCCCCAAAAAGTGGCTGGCGTGCCACCGTGCGCCGGAGCAGGGTCACCGCGAG
Organism: Acidimicrobiia bacterium; assembly: GCA_040878225.1. Taxonomy (GTDB): domain Bacteria; phylum Actinomycetota; class Acidimicrobiia; order Spongiisociales; family ZC4RG35; genus MA-ANB-1. The sequence continues at coordinate 18,286 of JBBDMR010000048.1, read as the reverse complement.
ATCGACGATGAACACGCCGAGCAGCGCAACACCCACGATCACCTCCGGCATCCAGTCACCCCCGGCGTCGATCGGAGACCCGGTCGATGTCAACACGAAGTAGGTAAGGCCAGCGGCAACCACATAGGCACCACCGTCACCGAGGAACGCCTTCGCCGGCGGCCAGTTGAATATCAGGAACCCGGCGAGGGCCCCGACCAAGAGGAGCGGCGGAAAGGCTTCACCACCCCGGTTGAGGTTGAGGAACACCAGGCCGATTGCCGAGACCAGGGCGGCCGAGCCGGCGACCCCATCTGCGCCGTCGAGCAGATTCACCGCGTTGATGGCTACGACGAGTAGTACCACGACAAAAGCGGCGGCCAGCAGGTCGACTTCGGCACCAACCGAGAACACGAGCATCACGCCGGCCAGGGCCCCAGCAGCCAACCTGACAATCGGCGACAGCTGGCGCACGTCGTCATAAAGGCCGACCAATAAGAGCGCAAGCGTCAGGGCGAGCAGCCAGACATCGAACTCACCGGCTGCAATCAGCCCGATATGGAGGGCGAGGAACACTGCGATCCCTCCGACGATGGGGGTCTCCTTCGCATGACCCTTCAAATCCGCGTCAGGGCGGTCGACCAGGCCGATACGGCCCGCAATCAATCCGAGCAGCAGTACCGCTGCAGCCGACACAGCGAGAGCCAGGAGTGCGTAAACAGAGTTATCGGGCATCGAGCACCATCACGACGCGAGCCTATTCAGGATGCGCCCGGGTTCTTGGTTTAGAGTTGCTCTGCAGGGTGAAGGCTGGTCACGTCGCCGGATTCGAGAATGCTCAAGTCGTTCTCTCTCCACAGATCGTTGGCGATTGCAACCAGGAGCTCTCCGAGCCTCGGGTGGCCCTGGTCGGCAAGTGCCCTGATCACCCCGATGGTGTCGTTCAGGTGCTCCCGGCTGGGGACTCCCTGACGGGCAATGAGGATCTGCGGGTGACGACTCGGCACCAGAGGCACGTCGGCGAGCTGCTCGCTGAGCCTCTCCCCCGGCCTCAACCCGGTTATTACGACATCGATGTCGACGTACGGAACCAGTCCGGCGAGCCGAATCATGCGGTGGGCGAGATCGAGAATCCGGACCGGGCTTCCCATGTCGAGCACGAAGACCTCGCCACCGTCAGAGATGCTGGCCGCCTGAAGCACGAGTTCCACAGCTTCGGCAACTGTCATGAAATAGCGCTCGATATCGGGATGAGACACGGTGACCGGGCCGCCTGCTTGCACCTGACGCTTGAAGGTCGGGACAACCGAACCACGACTCCCGAGCACGTTCCCGAAACGGACCGCCGACCACTTCATATCAGTCGCTAGCTCAGCCCTGCTCTGGACGAGCATCTCGGCAACGCGCTTCGACGATCCCATGACGCTCTCAGGCTCGACAGCCTTATCGGTCGAGATCAGGACGAAACTCTGCGTCGACTGGCAGCGGTCTGCCTCCTCGATCACGTTCAGGGTCCCGTCGACGTTGGTTTTGATCGCCTCCTCGGGGCACTTCTCGAGAATCGGGACGTGCTTGTGTGCAGCGGCGTGGAATACCACATCGGGCTGGTACTTCTCGAATATCACTGCAAGCCGTCGTCGATCGCGGATGTCGGCGAGCTCGGTGACGACGCGATCGCCGGCTCCAGTCCACCATGCCGCGGCGTCGTGAAGATGGGTCTCGTCGCTGTCGAGCGCAATCACTTGTGCGCAATCGAAACCGAGGGCCTGCTGGACGATTTCCGATCCGATTGAGCCTCCACCACCTGTGACCAGGACCTTGCGGTCCTTGAGGAAGGCGGCCACCTCACTCAGGTCCGTGCGCACCGGCGTCCGGGGCAAGAGGTCGGTGAGCTCGAGATCGCGGATGTCGCGCGAGGCTGCCTGTCCGTCGAGTACCGTGTCGATAGCCGGGAGAATCCGCAGCCTCACTTCGACATCGATGCAGAGGTCGACCAGCTTCCGTCCGATCGCGTCGGCGTCGTTGCTGGCAATCACTACCTGCTGGATGTCAAGCTTCGATACCAACCTCGGCACGTCGTCGACGCCACCGAGAACCGGGAAGCCGGCCAGGGCCCTGGACATGTCAGGGTCTGACGACGTGTCGACAAACCCAACGATATGGAGACTTGCCGTCGACTCTGAACGATGGCGGGCGACCCGGACGGCGTCGGCGCCAACTCCGACCACCAGCGCCCGCTGCCGGTCGCGGTCGCGGTCCCGGTCATTCATCCGCTGCTTGCTGAACAGCCTCGACCAAAACCTGAGGCCACCCATCCCGGCCAGGCTGAGGAAGGCTCCCATCACCAGCACGGAGAGCGGGACGAGAGTACTGGGAGAGAGGAAGCGCTGGTAGAGGCCGGCGAGGGCGATCATTACCACACCGGCACTCATGGCGGCAGCCACGACTCGTACCGCCTCTTCGATACTCGCATACCGCCAGACATGGCCGTAGTTGCCGAAGATGACGTTGGCCCCGAGGTGGACGAGCATGATCAATGGCAGCGCCACGGCAAGCCGCGACCACCACGTGGCTGGAACGGTCTCAGTCGGGTCCAGTGATCGGATCCCCAGCGCCGCCGCGTACGCGACAGCTATCAAACCTGCTTCGATTACAGCGAGCGAGAAGTCTGCCCTAACAGTACTGAGCCGGTGTGCGACTCGAATCCCCCACTTCTGCCCATCGCTATCTCGGACCATATGGTCGTCAAAAGCGCCCATTCTGTTGCCTCCCTAGACCCAAAAATGAAACACTACCCCTCCGCCACCCTCGGTATTCGCTTGCCCCCAAGCCAACCCCCAGAAACCGGCAGGCGCTCAGCCTATCACACACGCAGAGTGGTTGAGGGAAATAATCTAACAGCGCGCGAGGAAAAATTCGCGGTCTTCCCACCCGCTCGATACCTGGCATTATGAGCGTCGGAGGAACCACCTTTGCGCATTGCTCACCTGACAACGGTCGACCTGAGTCTGAGATATCTAGTTCTCCCCCAACTGGAAGAGGTCCGCGATCTCGGAGGTGACTCGATCGGCATATCGGCCCCCGGAGAGTTCGTCCACGAACTCACAGAGCGGGGGATCATTCACATCCCCCTCCACAACTCGACCCGAAGCCTTGACCTAGGAAAAGATCTCAAAGCCATGGCAGAGTTATGGAAGATCCTCAGGTCGGAGCGTCCCGACGTCCTGCACACCCATACCCCCAAACCGGGTGTCTACGGCAGGATCATTGGCCGGATTGCCGGCGTGCCCGTAGTCGTCAACACAATTCACGGGCTCTATGCCACACGCGACGACTCTTTTCTCAAGCGCGCCATCGTGTACAGCCTGGAAGCCATTGCCTCCCGATTCTCCGACCGTGAGTTGGTGCAGAGTGCGGAAGACTTCCAGTTCGTCGTCGACCGGCGGATCACCCGCCGCTCCCGGACGATCCTTCTCGGCAATGGCGTCGACCTCACGCGGTTCGACCCGTCACTGATCAACGATCAGACCCGCCGCGAGATCAGAGCTTCGATTGGAGCCGGCGAGGAAGACATCGTCGTCGGGTCGGTGGGCCGTCTGGTCGCCGAGAAGGGATTCCCGGAGCTGTTCGAAGCAGCAAAGCAACTCGACGAGCGTTGCGTGATGGTGGCCATCGGCCCCAACGAACCGGACAAGGACGACGGGCTCGACGAGAGCTTCATCACCAGCGCACTCGAACAAGGGATCCACCTTCCCGGAATGCAGACCAACGTCGATGAGTGGTATGCCGCCATGGACATCTTCGTCCTCGCCAGCCATCGCGAGGGCTTTCCCCGCGCCGCCATGGAGGCGGCAGCAATGGGCGTTCCAGTCATTGCAACCGATATCAGGGGTTGTCGGGAGGTAGTCGACCACGAGGAGAATGGCCTGCTCGTCCCATTGAACGACCCCGACGCTCTTGCAGCAGCCATCAACGATCTGGCCAGGTCGACGGAACGCCGAGCTGCGATGGGAATGGCGTCCCGCAAGAAGGCTCTCTCGACATTCGACGAGCGTCGGATCATCAAAACGGTGCTGTCGGCGCAGCTATCCGCTTTGCGTGAAAAGGGACTGTTCCACCATCTCCAGGGCTCGGAGGATTTCGATTTGGAGATCCGGGCTGCGACGGCCGGGGATGCTGCAATCCTCGCTCGACTCCATGCCGACAATATCGACACGGGCTTTCTCCGCACCCTTGGTGTCGGATTTCTGCGCCACCTCTACGAATCGATGCTCGGCTCCGAAGGGGCCACGGTATTGGTTGCCACCGATCCCTTCGGCCCGGTGGCGTTTGTCGCGGGTGTAAACGACGTTGGCGCGTTCTACGGCCACTTCGCCAGGACCAAAGGCCCGATCGCCGGGATGTCCGCCATACCGCGACTGATCCGCCCGTCCGCCTGGCGGAAGATCTGGGAGACAGCGAGATACGACGGCGACCATCAGGAGACCGGGGCCGAACTCCTCTCGATGGCCGTGGCCGCCACCTACCGGCGAAGAGGGCTCGGCGGTGCGTTGGCTTCGCGCCTCCTCGACGAGCTTGCCGGCGCCGGGATCGGCAGGGTCAAGGTGGTGGTCGGCTCTGACAACTCCGGGGCGCGCAATCTCTACGAGTCGGTCGGCTTTGTCGCCAAGGACACTATCGAAGTGCACCGCGGTGAGCAGTCGATCGTGATGGTCAGCGAACGTGAGCCGTCGGCGATACCCGCCGACTGAGGTTGTTATTGACAGTCGGCGTACCTAGTGCCACGCTGATCGGCTGAATCGAGGAGCGCGGGATGAGGGTATGACGGACGTAGTCATTATTGGGGGCGGGCCTGCGGGCTCGGTCCTTGGAAGTTACCTGTCGAAGGCAGGGATCAGCAACGTGATCCTGGAGCGGGCGAACCATCCCCGTCCCCACGTTGGGGAGTCTCTGGTCACTTCGACCACCAGGGTATTCGAGGACATCGGGTTCCTCGACACCATGGAGCGCGAGGGTTTCACCAAGAAGTACGGGGCGGCGTGGCACGCCAAGGCGGGGCGCGGCGAGTTCACCATCCGTTTCGGCGAGTTCCCCCAGCCGGGGATCAAACAGGACTACACCTATCACGTCGACCGTTCCAAATTCGACCTGTTGCTCCTCAAGCATGCCGAAAGTCTCGGCTCTTCGGTCTATCAGGGTGTTGGAGTCAACGAAGTCCTCTTCGATGAAAACGACTTTGCCACCGGAGTTCGCTTCTCCGTCGCCGGGAGGGATTACGAGCTGCCCGCCAAGTTCGTCGTCGATGCGAGTGGCCGGAACAGCATCCTCGGCACCCAGCGGCACCTGCGCCAGAAGGACCCGATCTTCAACCAGTTCGCCGTGCACGGCTGGTTCGAAAACGTGGACCGTGGGACGTCGGAGTCCGCCGACTACATCCACATCTATTTCATCCCCGCCGAGAGAGGCTGGGTCTGGCAGATCCCGATCAACGACAGAGTCACCTCGATCGGTGTGGTGGCGGAGAAGGAAGTGTTCAAGCAGTCCCGCCAGCGCCGGGAGGATTATTTCTGGGACCACGTTCAATCCAGCCCCGACCTGGCTAGGGCAATGGCTTCCTCCAAGCCGGTCAACGAGCTTCGCTCCGAGGCCGATTACTCCTACACGATGAGCCGTTTCGTGGGCAACGGATGGATGCTTGTCGGCGACGCCGCGCGTTTTGTGGACCCGATTTTCTCGTCCGGGGTCTCCATCGCATGCGAGTCGGCGAAATTCGCATCCGACGCGATCACAGCGGCCTTCGCCGCCGAAGACATAAGCGAGACGGCGTTGCGCGGATATGAGTCGAAACTCAAAGGCGGCGTGACGATCTGGTATGAGTTCATCAGGCTCTACTACAAACTCATGCACCTCTTCACGTACTTCATCGATTCCAAGGAACATCGCCTTCAGATCCTCCAACTGCTCCAGGGTGAGGTCTACGACCGGGAGTCGGCACCGGTCCTTGATGCGATGCGCAAGATGATCGCAACCGTCGAGGAGACCCCCGGCCATCTCTGGGCTAAAGAGCTCACCGACATAGAGGTCAATTAGGCCCGTTCGGGGCCTCAATCCAAGAAAGGAAATGCCACAGTGGCTGACACAAGAGATGAAATCAAGAGCTATATCGAGAAGGAGTTCCCCGGGAGCTCCGGAGTCGACCTGAACAACGTCGACCTGCTCGAAGAGGAGATCATCGACTCGCTCGGCATCTTCACACTCATCAGTTTCATCGAAGACAAGTTCGGCGTGTCAATTGACCCCGCCGACATCAATCTCGACAACTTCCAGACTCTGGACACGATCACCGAGTTGGTCGAGAGCCGCAAGTAGACCCGATTACGCGTCTTGGCCGAGCGACCGTCGATCGAGCTTGCCGGTTGAGGTCTTGGGTAGTTCGTCGAGCATGGTGATCGATTCGGGAACCATGTAAGCGGGCACCCTTTCCCCGCAGAACCGCTGCAGGTCGGCAGCGGTGACCTCTTCGCTCACTGCTGCAAAACACACGATGCGGTTCGTCACCATATCGTCGCGGACCGCAATCACGGCCACTTCGAGAACCGCGGGGTGAGCGCTGAGAGCGGCTTCAATATCCCCGAGCTCGATCCTGTAGCCCCGGCTCTTGATCTGGTTGTCCCGGCGTCCGATGAACCTGTAGTTTCCGTCTTCCAACTCTTCGACGAGGTCCCCGGTGCGGTAGGCCTTGTCCCCGAGGTGCCGCGCGATGGGGCTGGAGATCAGCTTCCTCGCGGTCAGCTCGGGATCACCCCAATAGCCGGCCATGACAGTTGGCCCGCGGACCAGCAGCTCGCCGACCTCACCGGGCTCGACCGAACGGTCCTGCTCATCGACGACGAAGGTCTCGACATCGGCGATGGCCTTGCCGATCGAAATCGTCGGGCCATCTTCGTGTGGTCGATCCAGCACCGAATACGCTGTGCAGACATTGGTTTCGGTCGGGCCGTAGAGGTTGGCGAAATGGACATGGCCCAGCTTCGCCATCAGACGCGACAGATATTTGGTAGGGAACACCTCGCCGGCAAAGAGCAGCGTCTTCAAGCCGGGGAGATCTCCGGCCTCCAACCCTCCCAGCTCCACAAGCATGGTCAGGATCGAAGGCACTGAGTACCAGACCGTTATCCCTTTCTCCTCGATGAACTTCTTGATCTCGGCGGGGAGCATCGAGACCGCCTTCGGCACCAAGAAGACCGTCGCTCCGGTGCAGACGGCTGCGTAGAGATCGAACGTCGACAGGTCGAAATGGAACGGAGCATGGTTGGAGAGTCGGTCGTCATGGGTCACCCCGTACTCCTCGACGGCCCACTCGACGAAGGAGAGACAGTTCTGATGGGTCAGCATCACCCCTTTGGGATCGCCTGTGGAGCCCGAGGTGTACAGGATGTAGGCCAGGTCCTGGGAGATCACCCGGGGCAGATCTGCCTCCTCCGCTGCATCGACCCAGGGGCGGGCATACACGTCGAGGCCGTCGCTGGTGATCGGTTCCTCAGCATCCATCGCCACGATGCTCTCCACTCCGACGGCTGCGAAGGCGGGCCACTGACCTTTCTTCCCCGTCGAGCTGATGAGCACCTTGACCCCGCAGTTGCCGGCTATGTATCCCGCGCGATGGTCCTTGGACGACGGGTCGATCGGCACGTAGGCAGCACCCGCCTTGAGTGCCCCGTAGATCCCGACCACTGCGTTCAGGGACTTGGGGAGGAACAATCCGACCCGGTCGCCGATTCCGACACCCAACTCGACCAAGCGAGCCGCGAGGCGGTCCGACGCACTGTCGAGCTCGGCGTAGGTGATGGTGCCCTCGCGGGCGACCACGGCCGGCCAGTCGGGATATACGCGCGCTGATCGGGCAAGTTCTTCGTGCAAAACCGACATCAGAGGCCGAGGTGTCGGGCGATCACATTCTTCTGGATCTCGGTCGTACCCGAGTAGATCCGACTGGCCAGCGAGTCACGAACGTCGCGCTCGATCTCGGTCTCTTTCATGTAGCCCGAGCCGCCGTGAATCTGTACCGCATCCAGGCTCGTCTGAACGAAGGCCTCACTGATGTAGTACTTGACCATCGAGGCGTCCATGGCCTTCGCCGTGCCCTGGTCACGCTCCCAGGCCAACCGGTACAGGAGCAAGCGCGATGTCTCCAGCCTCGTCTTCATCTCGGCGATCTTGTGGGATACACCCTGGAACTTTCCGATCGACTGGCCGAACTGTTTGCGCTCGGTTGCGTAGGCGATGCACTCTTCGAGTTTGCGCTCCATTGCCCCCACTGCCGAGGCGAGGATGCAGCTCCGCTCCCATTCGATCGAGTGATTGAACACCATCATCCCGGAGCCAACCTTGCCGAGAAGGTTCTCACCGGGCACCACACACTCGTTGAAGCTGAGCCCGGACATCGGCGACGTGCGCAAACCCATCTTGTCGAAGGGCGCCTCGATTTCGAGTCCCGGAGTTCCGGTTTCCACGACCAGGGCGCACAGGCCGGCCCAACCCTTCGACCTGTCGATCGACGCGAAGACCACAACGATGTCGGCGACTGGAGCGTTGGTCACGTACGTCTTTGTCCCGTTGATCACGAAGTTGTCGCCGTCCCTGCGAACGGTCGAGTGGAGCGCGTATGCATCTGAGCCGGTGTCAGGCTCGGTTATCGCTTGGCCGCTGATCAAAGAGCCGTCGTAGAGGCCGGGGAGCCAGCGTTGCTTCTGCTCCTCGGTGCCGAATCGGTCAATCGGTGTCGTCCCGGCCCACATGTGAGCGTTCAGCGAGAAGAGGAGTCCATTGTCCTTACACCCGTAACCGAGCGCCTCCATGGCCATCACGGTCGTCAGAGCCGAGGCGCCCTGGCCCCCGTGTTCTGTCGGGTACGGAAGCCCCTGAATGCCGAAGGCACCACATTTCTTCCATCCGTCGGCGTTGAACTCCCCACGCTGGTCACGTCCGAGCAGATCGTCATTGAGCTCGTTCTTTGCGAACTCCTTGACGGCTGCGCGGTAGTCAACCTGTTCTTCGGTCCAAGAGAAATCCACCCTCTAGCCTCACATTCCCTTTGCGGTATGCTGTACAGCGTAGTTGCAGTCGGGGGGCGGTCCCAGAGGAATCCTGAGGGTCTAATCTGTCGGCTGATCGTATGGGGGAAATCAATGCCAACTAGCCAGCAGCACGCGAGCATCGTCGTGTCCGATCTCGTGAAGGTCTACGACCCTTCACCGCGCTGGATGAGCTTTCTCGTGAGGTCCAACCTCAAGACTTCGGTCACGGCCGTGAACGGGATCAGCTTCGAGGTACAGCCCGGTGAGATCTGTGTCGTTCTCGGGCCTAACGGGGCCGGGAAGACCACCACCTTCCGGGTCCTCGTCGGACTGACCACTCCGACTACCGGCTCGGCCACTGTCATGGGTTACAACGCTGACACCGAAGCGGTGACTGTCCGCAAGATGGTTGGTTGGATGCCCGCCGACCAGCGCGCCTTGCTGATGCGACACTCCGTCAATGAGAACCTCCGCTTTCACGGGCAACTCCAGGGAATGGAAGGGGACGAGCTGAATCTGGCAATTGACGAGACCCTCGAGCTCGTCGGCCTCGACGGTTGGGGTACCAGCACCTGCTTCGCCCTGTCCACCGGCATGAAAGCCCGCCTCCAACTCGCCAGGGCGCTACTCCACAAGCCCAGCGTTCTGATCCTCGACGAGCCCACAGGAGCGGTCGATCCGGTTGCCTCACACGAGCTGGTCCACCTCATCAGGGACGTCGTCTCCGAGCGGCAAATCGCAGCTCTGATCAGCTCACACCGCCTCGAAGAGATCGAGACTCTCCATTCGCGGGTTCTTCTCCTCGACGAAGGCCGGGTTCGCTATGACGGAGAACTCAACGCCCTCCGCGAAAAGTATGCCGGGCCGAGGTTGTCGATCGTGTTCCGCTCCGCCGACAGCGCGGCCGAAGCAGGCCTGGCACTCAAAACCGCCCAGATCGGCTCGGTCTCACATCAAGGGGAGAACGAGATCGTCTGCGAGCTAAACCCGGAAGTCACCCATGCCCACGTCCTCAGCCTGCTTCACGCGCAAACCGAAGACATCGTCTCTCTTCAGGAGAGCGAAACACCGCTCCACGCGATTCTCGCCAACGTTTACCGGGACAAGCAGGGGGGTCCAGAATGACAGCTGAAGTCACCCCGCGCCGGGCCAGCCCCGGATGGCGGAAGACAGCCGGCGCATTCCTCCGTGTCGATGTCATCGAGGAGATCAACTATCCGTTGACCCTGGTGATGAACCTGCTCGGTGTGATCGTCCCCCTCGTCCCGTTCTTCTTCATCAGTGAGCTGGTCGGGAATTCGAGGACCGTAGGTGGGGATTACCTCACTTTCACCGTGATCGGGCTCGCACTGACTGCGGCGCTGACCGGGGCGATGTCGGGATTCGGCAGCTCGCTGCAGCGGGCGTTCCAGCGGGGCACGATGGAAGTCTTTCTTGTGGAACCGGTGCCGTGGACCGTCCTCCCGCTCGCGATGAACCAGTGGACCCTCATGTTCGGAGCCCTGTCCAGCCTCCTCATCTTCGGCGTCGGCTGGCTCATGGGCGCCAGCTTCGAACTGGCGGGTGTCCCGGTGGCCATCGTCATTGGCCTCCTCGGCATGATCTCGTCGACAGCGATCGGCATCTGCTCCGCGGCCATCCTGCTGCTGACGCTGAAGTCGGCACCCCTACTCAGGCTCTATTCCCTCGCAGCGTCACTGCTGGCAGGAAGCATCTTCTCGGTGAACCAGCTCCCGGACTGGGCGAGAATGATCAGCTACGCACTGCCCCACACCTACGTGATCAACGCCACGCGGACGGCTCTAATGGAAGATCCGGGGACGTTCCAGATGTCGACCAACACCGCGATCATCGCCCTGGTCGTCTTCAATGTGGTCTTCCTCGCGGGAGGCTTCTATATGTTCCGCCGGGCCCTCGAGCTTTCCCGCAAAATGGGAACCCTCGGTGGCTACTAGCACCACAGGCACATGAACCGGCCTGCCCGGGTTCCACCGACGGTGCTCTTTGTGGTAACCCCCGCCGAGATGGGGGGCTCCAACCGGAGCATGCTCACCCTGCTCCAGTCGCTCGAGGGTCGGGTCAACCGCGTCCTGGCAGTGCCAACTTTCGGTACGTTCCGTGAGGTCGCCGAAGCCGAGCACCTGGCAGACGAATACGTCGACTTGCCTCGCAAGCCCGGATCGACCTTCGACCGCTTCCTCCGGGTGGCAGCAGGCCTGAAGCTTGCATGGTGGGTGATGCGGAGACGGTCACAGGTATCGGCAATCCATGCCAATGCTCTTACCGGGCTCAACATGAGCGTTCCGGCCGCCATGTTGGCGAAGGGAAACACAGTGGTATGGATCCATGACCCTGTTGGATCGCGTTGGGGCAACCGGCTCGGTCCGATAATTCGCCGCCTGGTACCCAGACTGAAGATCGCCGCAGTATCCCGCGTCGCCGAAGGGGTAGCGGTGGAGAACGGCTTGTGCGAAAGGGGCGCGGCTCACCTGATCCCGAACCCGATCGATCCGGCCGATGTCGTGGCGGCGTCCCCGACGAGGTCCGGCACCAGATTGTCCGTCGGAGTGTTGGGCGGCGCCTCTCACCGGAAGGGTTTCGACCTGATTCCCGACACAATCGAATCACTCGACGACGACAGAGTCGAATGGCACCTCTTCGTCTCCTCGGCCGTCGAACCCGGGATGGAGCCCACATGGCAGCGGCTGCGTGCCCTGCAGGCCAAAAATGTACATTTCCACAACAAGGTCTTCGACGTTGCCTCCGTCTACGGTCAACTCGACATCGTCTTCTGCCCGTCGCGGAACGAATCGTTCTGCAGGGTGGCTGCGGAGGCCATGATCAACGGGATACCTGTCGTCGGCAGCGACATCGAGCCGCTCCGGGACCTGCTCGGAGAGGAGAAGGCAGGGATCATCTTCAGCAACGACGACCCCACAGAAGCTGCTGCAGCACTCCGACGCCTGATTGGCGACTCCGGACTTCGCAGTCAAATGGGAATCGAGGGAAAGCGGCGCTCGGAGCCTTTCCAGCCCGCGGCCATCGCTGACCAGTTGCTGGACCTCTACGGAGCCTGATCGAACCAGATCAGTCGAACGGGTCGAACTCCTCTGGGTCGGGATAGTCGACAGCGATCCTCGCTTCTGTGACCGGAAGGCCGACTCCCAACTCGGCATCAGGCGTGCCGATCAGGCCTACAGCAGAACCTATCGTGACCCGTTCTCCTTCATTCACCATCTTCTGCTTGAGGACCATGTTGCTCTCGGCGCATGTCAGGCGAATCACCACCGAGCCCCGCCCCTCGCGCCGATACGTCCCGTCGCTGATCTTTCGCTGGCGTAGCCGCGATGTCGAACCGAGCAGAGAGGCCCGTTTCGTCCGCTGCAGCGCCATGAAGTCGTCGATCGATATGTCGCAAAGCGCTGCACCGAATGAAAGCGCATCGCCCTCGTTGGCGTACCAGGTGACCAATTCTCCGCCGCGGAATGCAGCGTTGTCGTGCGGGACTGTCACTTGCAACAACATCAACCCACCTCGCCATTGAAATCGTCGACACTTCTTCCTGATCGTTTCGTCCGTGCCGACAGAAACGAAACCAGGCGTTTCAACTGCCATGAGGCAGCCGCGACCATGACGCGAGCCCTCGTCCCGATGTTAGGTGCAGCACCTGAAACCGGATATCCGAGCTCCTCGAGGAGATCGCCGGCAACTGCCTCGAATAGCTTCTGGTCATCCCGGGAGATCTCGTCCTCCCAGTCGCGTAGCCCCGCAGTGATCGGCCGCGACAGGTTCTTAAAGGCTTCGGGATCTTTGGTGCTTGCGATGAATTCCTTCGACTTCTCGTGGTAGCGGAGCATGCCCTCCTCGTACTCGAGACCGAGAAAGTCGCAGACCTTGCGGGCGACGGCCTCGGGGTCGGCGACTACGTCCTCATAACGGACTTCCATGTACCGCTCTGCGCCGATCACCCGGCCGGCCGTCCGGCCCCGCCTGACCCGGTTCTTCCAGTGGTGGGCAGCTTCAGTCATCGTCTCCGGTCCCCATTCGGGACGCTCCAGGTAGGAGAGAGCAACTGCCCGGCCGTCGCGAATGATGTGGACGAACTTCGCCTCGGGAAACAATTCGGCTAGCAGTTCGATCTGGGTCACGCTGCCCGGCGTCTTGTCTCCGTACAGCTTCTTGCCGTCCTTAGCGGCGTATGCCGCAAAAACGGCTCTTACCGCCCCGGCGTAAGTCTCCGGCCGTGCCTTGTCCAGGGCCGACCTGACATCCCCGACTTCGAGACCCTGTCGCACGAAGTTGGCGTCGCTGAACAGGTCGGCCACAAATGCATCGGTATCAAAACCGGCTTCCGACTCATACCTCGATCGGAGCTTTGCCAGCGGGCCGATGAAGTGAGACTCATGGGTCATCGCCAGGGCCGAGTGGGAATCGAAGATGTTCCTGAGCAGCGTGGTGCCTGAACGTCCACACCCAACGAACTGGGGAAATACCGGATCGCTCATCACAAACCGCCTTTCCACCCCATCGCCCCCGCCGCGTTCGGCCGTCAGGGCCTCAGACGAAGTCAATGGTCTTGAGGATCCTGTGCACCTCGGCACCGATCGGGCCCATCCGATCGACAGGGAAATGCGCGAAGTCGACCTGCTCCTCCACTCCCATGTTCTTCAGAATCCGGTCGATGTCGACAATAGCGAAGTTCAACTCGGCTGACAGTTCGGCCAGGGCGATTGTGAACTCTCTCCGACGTGCCGCATGCGCAGTTTTCACCAGTTGGTAGTTGTGGGTCGGGTTTGCCGGATCGAGTGCGAGGGTGTTGTAGAACATGACCTCCGAGCCCATCTGCGAACGAATCTCGCCAACCAACCGTCTCGTGTTCGCCTTGAATTCGTCCACGCTGAGGCGGCCGACGCGCTCGAAGTTCGCCCGGAACCAGTCGACGGTGTCCAGGTCCTTCAGGACGCGCCCGAGGTCTTGGTTCAACCACCAACCGCCTGGATCGATGATGAAACCGTGCTCTTTGTGTCGGTACATCTGGCGGGTCTCATCGGTGCCGATTGCCATCACCACCACGCTCTTCGGGAATTCTCCGGCCTCGGGCATCTGTGGCACCGCGAATGTGGGGTCGAAAAAAGTTGGAGCAAAATAATGCTCGCTCAGTTTGAGCATCTCTCTGGTCTCGGCGACCTTCTCCGGGTCCACCCCGTCGAGGGTCTGAAGGATCTGGTCGGAACGATTGCCGCCGGTTCCCCAGATGTGGCGGGCGATGGCGACAGTCCCCTTGATGTCTTCCCTCATCAGCGGTGCTGCTGTGAACACCGACGGAAGGTCGCACCCGCCTTTGAGAAGGATGCCGCGCCTCGGCTCCGGGAATTCCATCGATTCGGAGACAATCACCGATCGGTGTCCGCTGAGCTGGACCCAGCCGGGGCCGCGCTCGCGCTTCACCTCGTTTTGGATTTTCGAGAGGTACCTATCTTTGACCCAGTTCTCGACTTTCGTATCCTCCCCGAAGACTGATCTCCAGGCTTTGAGAGACATGGTCACGGGTTTTGACAGCGGCATCAGATCAACTCCGGGTCGGCGGACGTATTGGTTTCGACTCTCATCGTGGCTAGCTCGGCAAGGTCCTCGGGAACGGTGAAATCACTGATCGGCTTCGTGGACAACACGGCCAACGTGTCGCCAACAGCGAATCGGTCTCCGGGGCGCACCAGGATCTTGCCGAGAACTCCTTGCTCTGCCGCAGATACGACGACATCCAACAACACTTTTCCGGTCCGGCTCTCCAGGCTGCTCTTCAGTCCCTTCGCCTTCCGCCCGGACAGGAGTGTCGCCCTACCGGTCCGGCGCAGCGCCACAAACTGGTCATATGCAACGGTGCACACCTCGTCGCCGAAGCCGATCGAATCACCTTCGGCCTTGTGCCATTCTTTTACCGTCCCTCCCGTGAGTGAAGGATTGGTCATCGGCACCTCCATTCGCAGGATCATGACCCGCGCCCTGCGGCAGCGCCTACCTGCTCCATGAGAGGCCGGTCGTCGAGGAACCCATAGTCATCCACGATCCTGACGATCTCCTCGACGATGCCTTCGCAGCCGGGCTGGCCATACCGGGCAGCGGCCGTGACTGCGGAGTCCCCGCCGACCTCGGCGATCTTCCGGTCGACGTCGATGATGGAGATGCCCTCTTCGTGAGAGACATCGATCAGCATGAGATTGAGCCGGTGGCCCCGGAGAGTCCAGGGCTCTTCGGTGACACCGTGATAAGTGAACACCCGATTGGCCGGATCGAGTGTCGATACATTGGTGACCAGGATATGGGCCCCCACCTTCTCCTTGATCTGGCGTATTGCCGAAACCAGATCGGCCCTCACGGCGGCGAGGGCAGTCTCTGAGGCGCCGACCTCCTTGAGTCGGTCCATCTCCGCGGCCAGTGACAAAATCACGACATCCGGAGCCGAGGTGGCAAGTGCCGGGTTCTCACTGGCAAGGTCCTCAAGCAGCGAACGGAGGCCCGAGTACTCCTCGACCTCTACATCGAAATCGATCCCCTCGGCCAACGCGGAAAGGCGTTCCTTCAGACCATACTCCAGGTGATTACCGCCCTCGGCCCTTGGGAGAACCACATCTGCGAGAAGCTCAGCATCTTTGACGACGAACTTGATTGACTGTCTGGAACTCATTGCACTCCCCATTCAAAACCCACGCGAGAAAACCAGACACTGGCCCGGACAATCCCATCCACAATGCGCAAGAGAGTAACAGCGATTTGGCATCGTTCCACAAAATCCTGACGGCTTCGCACTCTTGGACCCACAGAGGGCCGATGAGAACCTTCTGCTGGTCAATGAGATGAAGTCGGTCACCGTGCCACGCGTCCCATGAGCTCGATCAAATCCTCCGAGCGGTCTGCGAGGAGGAATTCGGCCTCGAAGCGCTTCCGGCTGTTCAACACGGTCCTTTGCCTGAGCTCCGGATCACTGAGAAGACTCTCGAGCGTGGACGCCAGCGCGTCGACGTCGCCAGGAGGCACGAGAATGCCGCTCGAGCCATCCTCGCCTACCACCTCCCGGGTCGCTGCCAAGTCGGAACTGACGATTGGCACCTCAAGAGCAAGCGCTTCGATCAGAACGCCGCCCAGGCCCTCCCAGAGCGACGGGAAGACAAACACATCGGCGGCAACCATCAGATCGCCGACGTCGGCCCGATGTCCCAGGAAATGAACACGGTCCGCAACACCGGCCTCTTGCACCTTCCGGTGCAGAGCCTCGCTGGCGTTGCCTTCCCGTCCAGCTACGAGAAGTACAGCTGAAGGCTGGCGAGCCGAGATCGAAGCAAATGCATCGATGAGGTGGACCTGGCCCTTTTGATACTCTTGGCGTCCAACCGTTAACAGCAGCCGGGCATCGGAGCCAAAATTCAAAGTCTCCCGCGCCAGACGACGTCGCTCTTCCGTACGCTTGCCAAGCCGAACCGGGTCCCTGCCCCTGCGCACGACCGTTACCTTATCTGGACTGATCCCAAGGTGGTTCACAGCAGACTCCTTGGCCGCGTCACTCACGGCGTGAAAGTGATCGGTCAGACCACGCGCAGTGGCGGCATCGACCGCCCTTACGATCTTGACCTTGCCATAGCTCAAATTGGCGTCCCCGGCGATGCGAGCCGGGTCATATGTCGTGTTGGCGAGGGTGGTCAACACCGGTACTCCGGTTCCCACGGCGGCGAGCCGGCCAACGATGTCGGAGTCGAAAAGCGTTGTATGCAGAAGGTTCGGATTTTCGGCACGGAGGATCGATCTCACTTCAAGGATTCGTCCCGGCAGGTTCGACGCTCTGAGGAACCTCATGTCGAATCCCGCGTCAGCCACCTCTTGTTCGATCCCAATTTCGGTGCGTCTAAGGCAGACCAGGATCGGTGAGACTCCGCGGGCGACAAGGGGGGAGAGGAGCTCGACCAGCGAGCGCTCCGCGCCACCAGGTAACAATGAGTTGATCAACAACACATACTTGATGGGAGTATTCACCACCGCTCAGACCCCCCGGTACCCGGCGACTCTCCTCCTGAACGTCTCTTCGTGGACCATGCCACTCTTCATCTTGCGGGTGAAGAAGAATTTCCCATCACCAAGCTGAACCGGAACACGGTGAATTCGATGAGGGTCGCTCGAAGGGCTGACCGGGGGGCCCGCGCCCAGTGTCGCCGTCCGGTATCGACCCCTAACCGCGGGCTCGGCAGTGACGGACCAATACCCGTAGGGGTAACAGAAGTGCTCGGACTTTATGCCGAGGCGCCGCTCGATGAGGAGGTCGGACTGGGCGAGTTCCATCTCCACGACCTCGGCGGGGGTCACCCGGAGGTCGGGATGGGTGTGGGTGTGGGAGCCGATCGTTGCCCCGGCTTCGGCCAATTCCGTGAGCTGGTCCCAGGTGAGCGGCTCTGCCTGCCCTCCTGGCGTCGTCGCCCGGCCCGTCTCGATTGGCTCAGTCGTGGCGTAGACCAAGAAGGGGACCTGTGCCGACCTGAGTAACGGAAAGGCAGTGTCATGGACATCGCGGTACCCGTCGTCGAAGGTGAGCACGAAGAGCCTGTGAGAGTTCGGCTCACCCGACCGTTCGAGCGCCTCGTCGAGGTTGACAATCGACCCGTGTTCCATGAGCCAATTCAGCTGGAATTCGAAAGCATCGGTGGTGACCTCCATCTGACGTCCGAGCCCTGAACCAACCTGGTGATAGATCAGGATGCGGGGACCGGGACGGATCCGGAACGGTACATCTGCGGCCGCCAGGACGGTCTTCACCAGAGCGCGCGCCGCCGGGTTCACAGCTCCCGGTCCAACCACTGGAGATCCGCGTCGATCAAGTCCCGCAATCTCTTGTTCGCCTCCTTGAACCGCTGATGCAACACACCCCTCAGCTCGGCCGGGACCTCCTCGTGGCCGACGACACCGCGGTCCAAATAGCTGTAGTTCCGGAACTCCGGAGGAGACCATCGGCGGGCGCCAACAAAATCGAGGACCTTCCCGAAGACACGGTCAGGGTCGGAGAAGAACTCCTCGCTCTCCAGGATCAGGAATCGATCGCGTGGGTAGAGGTCAAACCACCGCTGCAGCTGCTCGGCGTAGTCACCGCGCGCCAGATACGAATACCGACGGAACGCCGTTGCCGAAGT
This sequence comes from Acidimicrobiia bacterium, assembly GCA_040878225.1. Lineage (GTDB taxonomy): Bacteria > Actinomycetota > Acidimicrobiia > Spongiisociales > ZC4RG35 > MA-ANB-1. The sequence goes on along the minus strand of JBBDMR010000048.1, from coordinate 60 downwards.
GGAAGGATCGTCCGCCATCTCAGCCAGAAGCAGGTCAAAGGCCTTTTCCGGTGCACGCGC
>JBBDMR010000047.1:0-30153 GCA_040878225.1 Acidimicrobiia bacterium | reverse complement strand
CGGCACCGATGCCAGCTGCAATCCCGGCTGCCAGCCAGGCAGCGGCAAACGACGCATTCTGTGCGATCAGACCGAAGAGCAGCGGCCCCGACGCGTTCCCGACGCCGAGGCTGAAGCTCCCGATCCCGGCCACGGCTCCCGGGGTGGCGGGGCTGGTCTTGATCAAGGAGAGAAAGAAGATCCCGGTCCATGCCCAGCCTCCGGTAAACGCTCCGATCGTTCCCAGAACCAGAAAGGCGGTGCTACCTGTTCCACCCAGCGCCATGGTCACCGCACCGACGCCAAGCATGACGGAGATCAATTTGAACTGGGGACCGCCGGTCCGGTCGGCGACCACACCGGCACTGATCCGCGCCACGATCCCTGCCCCGCTCCCGGCGGCGAGGAGAAAACCCGCATTCCCCTGGGTCATGCCCATCGCCACCGCGCTTTCGGTGAGGAAGACGCCCACGCCACTGGCAGCCGCTGTTCCCAAAGCTGCGGCAATTGCCGAGAGGATGATCGCCCTCCGCTGAGGTGTTCGAGGGCTGGCTTCAGTTGGCTGTCTCACAACCGGGGAGGGAGGCTCGGAATCTCTGACCACACGGGGAAGTAAGAAGACCACGATGAGCAACGGCACCACTCCGATTCCGAACGCCCATCTCCAGCCGACGGTGAGCGCAATCGCCGGGACGGCAAGGCCGGCGGCGAGCGTGGCAGCGGGGATCGACGCCTCCTTGATCCCGAAGGCGAGGCCCTGTCGCTGCGGATAGATTGCCCGGCCGACCAGGATCGCCAGACCGGGGTCGGTGACGGCGAGCGCCAGACCGGTCACTACGAGGAAGAGAACGAGGACGCCCCAGGTATCGGCGACCAGCCCTATTCCGAGTAGCGCTATCACGGCGAGAAACGCTCCGGAGTAGAGGGAGGAGCGCGGACCCAAGCGGTCTGCGATACGGCCTCCGAAGGGCGCCGCCAACGCTCCCGCAGTGAAGCCGATCGTCACCGCCGCCCCTAGAGCAGACTCGCTGAATCCAAGATCCGAGCGGATCTGAACCGCAAGCCCACCGACCAAGAACACCGGTAGTGCAGCAAGGACGAGGCTCGCGGAGACAACGATCAGCCCCGGGACGGTCCGGGGGGAAACCGCCGGGTTGTGTTCCTGTCCGATTGCCTGACTCCTTTGCCGCCGGAAGCGAGGCCGGCCGGGCAGCGCACAACTCTACGACTGCCCCGTCAGAATCTGGGCATCGGCGGGCCCGCACCTGCGATCACGTAGGATCGTGAGCCACCAAATCGAAGAAGAAAGCAGAATTTGAGAAATCCAGCCGAACCGGGAAGATGCGTCGTCATCAAAGTCGGCTCGTCCAGTCTGGCCCGGGCCTCGGGCGGGATCGACGGTGACAGCTTGAAGCGGACCGTCCGCCAGGTGGTCGCCGCGTCGGCAGCGGGCTACAAACCGCTTCTAGTCTCCTCGGGAGCGGTGGCCGCCGGCCTGCCCTCGCTACAGATGACGACACGACCCTCCGATCTGCCCGGTCTGCAAGCGGCAGCGTCTGTGGGCCAGGGTCTGCTCATGCACCATTACGCCGCCGCCTTTGCCGAACACGGAATGGTGGTCGGGCAGGTGCTGCTGACCCGGGACGTGCTGGCCAACCGAACCCAATATCTCCACGCCAGGGAAGCCATCAACCGGATGCTCGAACTCGGAGTCGTGCCGGTAGTGAATGAGAACGACACGGTGACGGTCGACGAGCTGCGCTTCGGAGACAACGATCGACTGGCCGCCCTTGTTTGCCACCTGGTCGAAGCGGCGATCCTGATCATCCTCACCGACACCGCGGGGCTCTTTTCCGAAGACCCGCGAGTCAACGATTCGGCAGAGCTGCTCAGCGCCGTCCAACACAACGACGCCGTGCTGGATGGGCTTTTCAAGGCAACAACCAGCGGGGTCTTCGGGTCGGGAGGGGTGGCCACCAAGATCGCCGCAGCACGAATGGCAGCATGGTCCGGCGTCCCCACCGTCATCGCCGACGCCGCCATCGGCGACGCCGTGGAACTGTCGCTGCGCGGCGAAGAAGTCGGGACCTGGATTGCTCCACGACCCTCGGGTTTGTCGGCGCGCAAGCTCTGGATCGCCTTCGGTGTCCCTTCACGCGGTGAACTGATCATCGACGACGGAGCCGTCGAGGCGATAGCCGTGAACGGAAGGAGCCTGCTCGCGGTCGGGATACGGGAGATCGGGGGCAACTTCGTGGCCGGGGACGCGGTTGTCGTCAACGACGAACAGGGCGATACCATCGCCAAGGGCCTCGCCCGACTGGGTTCTTCTTCGGTCAGGGAGGTTGCGGGCAAACATTCCGAACTCGCCGGCGGAGCAGTCATCCACCGCGATGACCTCGTGGTTCTTGTATAACCTGGGCATATGCCTGACGGAATCGAGACACTGCGCGAGTTGACCCCGGGGATGCCGGTGATCTTCGCAGGAGACCGGGTCACCCATGTCAGCCAGGAGCTCGCCGACGCGTTCCGGCCGGGCGACCGGGTGATCGTTGCCCAGGACACCGGCGATCTCCTCCACATACCATCTGAGGTCAGCCTGATTGCGTCTAACGCGGTCAAGGCTGCCGCCGACGCCTTCCAGGAGATGGGGCGGATCACCGACTCCCAGATATCGGATTTCTACAACTCCTTTGCCGACCGTCTCGCCGATGAGACAGTCTTCGCCGCAGTCGCCAAAGCCAACGCTTCCGATGTCGAGGGGGCAAAGTCGCGAGGGCGGTCCACCACCCGTCTCGTCCTCGACGACCGGATGCGGGAAGACATGATCGGAGGATTGCGAGGCTGGGCTGTCACCGAAAGTGGCCGGGGTCAGGTCACCGAGCGTGTCGAACACGATGGCTGGTCGGTGGAACTGATCCGCTCCGGGCTCGGGGTGATCGGGTTTGTGTTCGAGGGCCGACCGAACGTGTTTGCCGACGCCACCGGCGTCCTCCGCTCGGGGAACACGGTCGCCTTCCGAATCGGCAGCGACGCTCTCGGTACGGCCGTGGCGATCATGGAGAACGCCCTTTCCCCCTCGTTGGCAGACAGCGGGCTTCCAAAGGGGGCTGCCTCTTTGGTGGGATCTCCATCGCGGGCCGCCGGGTGGTCGATGTTCAGTGATCAGAGACTTGCCCTTGCCGTTGCCAGAGGGTCGGGCACAGCGGTATCACAACTTGGAGGAGTCGCCCGACAGGCGGGCACCCCGGTCAGCCTGCACGGCACCGGAGGCGCTTGGATTGTCGCCGCCGACTCGGCCGACTCCGACTGGTTCGGAAAAGCAGTACTCCACTCTTTGGATAGAAAAGTGTGCAACACGCTGAACACCTGCTGCATCCTCGCCAGCCGCGCTGAGGAGTTGGTCCCGGTGTTCCTCACCTCTCTCGAGGCCGCCGGAGAGCGGCGGGGGGCGGCCGCGAAGCTCCATGCAACCGAGCGGGCCATGCAATTCATCCCGGATGCCTGGCGCTCTCCGGCCGAGATCGTCAGAGGTGACGGAGCGCAAACCGAGCCGCGAACCGAGAATATCGCCGACCACGACCTGGGTGTGGAGTGGGAATGGGAGGAAAGCCCCGAGGTGACGCTCGAAATCGTCGACAGCATCGACGACGCCGTTTCTCTCTTCAACACGCAGAGCCCCCGGTTCGCGGCCAGTCTGATCTCCTCAGACCCCGATGAGCATGCGATGTTCTACGACACGATCGATTCACCCTTTGTCAGCAACGGGTTCACTCGATGGGTAGACGGCCAATATGCCCTGGATCGCCCCGAACTCGGTCTCTCCAACTGGCAGTACGGCCGCTTGTTCGGCCGCGGAGGTGTGCTCTCCGGCGACTCGGCGTTCACCATCCGGATCCGGGCCAACCAGACCGATCCCGACCTCAGGCGATAGGTTTCGCTCAGACCGCCGATCGTGTCTTGATCGGGATGTTCCGGAGCGGTCCGATCAAACCCATCAGCAGGACTATCACCGCCACCGACGAGCCGACGATGAACACGGTGCCCGTCGTCCAGAAGGCAAGGCCTGCTCCCGCGACCAGTGGTCCGACCGTCTGACCGGCCCGGGCCGCACTCACCCAGACAGCAACCACCGCACCGCGGTGCTCATCGGGGGAAGCCTCCATCGCCTCGTCCTGGAGAGATGGGATCAATGCTCCTTCTGAGGCCCCGTAGAGGATTGCGCCAACTACGACCACAGCGACCGCGCCGGCAAGGCCGATGGTGGTGAATGCAACGATGAAGCCAGCAGCTGAGAGGACCATTACTCCCTTGGTGGTGATCTTCCCCCGGATCCGGCCGAGATTGAAGGCCATCAGAGTCGAACCGATGGCCGGAATGGCGATCATCACACCGCGTGCTCCGGCCTTCATACCGAACTGCTCCGCAAGGTGGACGGGGAACACTGTGAGGAACAGCCCGAAGATCATGACGAAGACCATGAAACCGGCAGTCAGCAGGGCGATGACAGCAGGCTGGCGAACCACGGCTCCCACCCCGCTGATCTGCTCGCTGACGGTCGGCGGATGCTCGGGGCGCCAGCCGTCGAGCACCGTCCATGCAACTCCCGCGATCACAAGTGCGACCGTGTAGATCCCGAACGTCACCCTCCATCCGAACCCCTCAGTGACCCACCCGGAGAGGAGTGGTAGGGCAGCCAGACCCGTGGTGAGGACGGCAGCGTTGCGTCCCACCAATCGGGTCCGCTCGGTCCCCGACCAATGGTCGCCTATTAGGACCACCGCAAGGTTCACCAGTCCCGCCGAGCCCACCCCCTGGAGCAACCTGGCGCCAATCAACACCTCGAAGTTCGGAGACAACGCAGCCAGGCCCCCGAACAACCCGAAGATGGCGAGACAGGAGGAGAGGACGATACGCCGCCCGAACCGGTCAGCGAGGATCCCGACCAGGGGCGCGACCACGATCCCCGCCACCGAACCGGCTGCGACCAGAGCTCCGGCCCGGCTCGAGGCGGTCCCGAACTCGTCGAGGATGTCTGGGATGGCAGGTGAGATCAGTGTGTTGTTCAAGATGCCGGTCAACGTCACCGTGAAGATGAAGATCAACGGCGGGCGGCGAGACATCCGGAGAAGAGTACGACTCACGCCGCTAGTGGCGAATTCAATAACATCCAACGATCCCGATCGCCTCGAGTGCCAGCCGGAGCTAGGCCGTCCCCAAAGCGCACAATCCTGTCGGGGGGATACAAGGGGGGTCGCCCCCCCTTGCAAAATCACAGTCCGAATCACCAACCACCACGCACCACAGCATGTATCCCAGCCCAAGCCAAAGACGCCGCTCACCCTGTCGGGGGGATACAAGGGGGGTCCGCCCCCCTTGCCTTAGAAGGTGTCGCAGGCGGCGGGGTCGCCGGTATCGAAGCCGGTCTTCAGCCAGTTGTAGCGTTGTTCGGCGCTGCCGTGAGTCCACGATTCGGGGTTGACCGCGCCCGAAGTCTGCTCCTGGATCGAGTCGTCACCAACCGCTGCCGCCGCGTCCAGCGCCTCCTGGAGGTCGTTGTCTTGGAGGATCGCCGCTGAGGTGCCGTCACGCAGTGTCGACAGCCACACTCCAGCGAAACAGTCTGCCTGGAGCTCGAGGGCGATACTGAGTTCGTTGGCCCTCCCCGGGTCACTCTGACTGAGCTGGTTCACCTCATCGATGACGCCGAGTAGGTACTGCACGTGGTGGGCCACCTCGTGGGCAAGGATGTAGGCCTGGGCGGTGTCCCCGGCGGCACCGAACTTCTCCTGGAGAAGCTCGAGGAAATCGAGGTCCATATACACCTGCTCGTCTGCCGGGCAGTAGTGGGGGCCGGACTGGGCCTGGGCGCCCCCACAAGAAGACTGGGTGAATCCGTTGAATAGCACGAGGTCGGTCTCGCGGTATGTCAGATTCGACTCCTGGAAGATTCCCACCCACATCCCCTGGGAGTCTGCAAGGACATCGCCGAGAAACTCGACGAGGTCTGCGTCGGGGTCGTTCTCGGGATCGATCGGCGCGACCTGCGCGTCCGGCTGGACCGGAACCAGGGAGTCGACAAGCCCGCCGAGGTCGGAACCGCCACCGAGAAGCGAGACGACCAGATAGATGACCAAGGCGATACCGCCCCCGCCGGCGCCGAGCTTCATCAGCCCGCCCCCTCCCCCGCCGCCACGGCGATCGAGCACCTGGCCGGGGCCGGTTGGATTTCTCTTGAAACGAACCATGAGCGCCTAACTACCCCGAAAAGCCGAATCGTATCCCGAAAAGGTTGGATCTTGCCGTGCTGCCCGTTTTCAGCAGTCCCCACCAACGTCGATCCGGGAGTTGGCGGCGACCCCGCTCAAAGAGACCGGGTCGCCTCCCCGGCGGGTCACGACAATGTCCACCGCAGTTGCTTCACCGGTCCCGAAATGAGCGATCAACTCGACTCCTGCGGTGTAACCGAGGCTTGCGGTGATGTCACGGGCGCCGAGCAGGGCTCCCGCATCACCGGCTTGACCCTCCTCATACACTTCGACCCGGGAGCCGACCCCGCCGACTGCGTCATTTACGGAGACCTGCAGCCAGTTCCCTGAAGCGGTCTGGTTCATAAACATGATCGAGGGCAACGCCGGCTCCCATTCCACCGCGAGCAGGTCGAGGCGCCCGTCCCGATCGATGTCTGAGGTCGGCCCGGTTACCCAGTACTGGGGAGAGCCCAGGCCCTCCGGAGTGGCAAACTGCGGCACACCTTCTTCGAGGCCCAGATGCCTGAACACTGCGGGGGTAGACCCGTCACCTGCAGAAGCCGACGTCACGATGTCCGGCCAGCCGTCGTTGTCGATGTCGGCAATTTCGACATGTGGTGCCTTTGTCGGCAGCCCGGTGAGGCCTGCGGCTTCCGTCACATCACGAAGCTCGATCGGCCCGCCGGGTTCGCCGGTGTCGTTCAAATACAGACGGACGGGAACCCTCGACCCGCGGTCGACGGTGCTGTTGAAGTGGTGTCCGACGACTAGGTCAAGCCAGCCATCCCGGTTCACATCCGCGATTGCAGCTCCAGACACATCGTCTTCGGGTCCGAACGTCTCCCACGCACCAACGGCTCCTGGCACTTCGGTGAACCCGCTCCCGGTCCCGGCGAAAAGCCGGTTCGAACCGGCAACGAAAAGGTCGGGATAACCGTCGTTGTTGAGGTCGCCGGTGGCCAACCCCAGACCGTGGACATCTTCGGGAAAACCGACCTGACCGGTGACGTCCTCGAACACCAGCCCACCCTCGTTCCGGTAGATCTGGCTCGAACCACCCCGATAATGGTCCTCGAGGATCACCAGGTCGAGCATGCCGTCACCGTCGTAGTCGAGCACTCCGACGGAGCGACCGCCGATGCCCTGATCGATCCCGCTTTCACGGGGGACGAAACCCTCCGGGGTGTTTTCGAGGACCGCTGTAGCAACCTCTCCCTCGCGGTCGGTGACATTGCGGGAAGCAACCAGATCGAGATCGCCGTCTCCATCGAGGTCGACGAGGACTGCCCCGGAAGTGCGCCCGTACTGTTCGGGGAACCCGTCCACCAGTTCGAAGACGCCGGTCCCGCCGAGGAGAAGACGGTCCGGTGCCGGACCTTCCGCCCCACGCTGCTGGTAGACCTCGGTGCGAGCCGTGGCGAAGGTCCCGACGAACAAATCGACAGATCCGTCACTGTCGACATCACCCCAGGCGGCGGCATGTCCCCTCATCCCGGTGAGGGCATCCCCCAGGCCCCGCTCCTCTGTCTCATCAGCAAACGAGATCTCGTCGCTCCCCTGTGCCGGTTCGGCGCCCCAACACACGCTGTAGCCGCCGAGCACCTCTACGGCCCCCGTGGTGGAGGACTCACCAACCGGCCCAGGTGCTGTAATGGTCCCTTCGTCTCCGGCTGGATCGCCAGTGCACCCGACGACGAGAACGAGGGCAAGGGCTACAGCCGGGGCTCTCACGGAAGGGTCACGACGGCGAGCACCACCTCGCCGAACGAATCCCGGGTGGCCGGATCTCCTGCGTTCAACGCGACGAATACGGTGGAACCGTCTTCACTGACTGCAACGCTGTAGCTTCCGCCGGCCCGGAGGCCGAAGTGGCTCTCGACCAGAGGATTCAACTCGACGACGACCGTGGACTCACCGGTGGTGGTGTTGACGGCGATCAGGGGCGTCCCGCTCTCCCAGGCGCTGCCGTGTGCGCCCGGTATGTAATAGAAGTGCTCGCCGTCGGGGGCCAGGGCCATCGATGCGGTGTAACCGTAGGCGGGTCCGAGTTCGGTGATCTCCCCATCCGGCTCGATAACGAAGAAAACCGCGGGGTCGCGGGAAACTGCATAGATTCGGCCGTCCGCGTCCGGTCCTGTCACGGCGCGCAGAATGTCGCCCGGCATCGAAATCCCGGTTGCTTCCAGAGAGTTGGTCTCGGGGTCGTAGCGGGCGAGTCCCGAGTCATTCCAGGTGATGTAGGCGCTGCCGTCAGTCGCTACGGCGATGCTCCTGTAGCCACCGTGGGCCTCGTCGTCATCGGAGAAGACCACGTCCCCGGTAGCCGGGTCGAGGACAATGAAGGAACCGGCCTTCTGGCCGAACGGGTCGGCAGCCTCGGCATAGATGAGCGAGCCGTCAGGTGACGCCGCCATCGAGGCGACGCCATGCTCCGGCAGGATCACCCCTACCTCCTCGGTTGCCCGCGAGGACGGGTCCAGGCGGAGCAACAGGTCGCCTTCATAACCATTTGTGAACGTCAGCCCCCGCCGGTTCCCCCAGTAGGTGGCCACATAGATCTGATCACATGGCCCGGCAGCCATCTGGGCGTGTATCTTCCCGTACCCCCAAGCGCCCGGCTCGTGCCCCACCGTGGCGAGCACGTCGACGACGCGGGTCAGGGTCATGGTCGTCGGGTCGTATTCGTAGATGAAGGAGTTGCCGTCTGCGCCATGGTGATCGCCGATGGCGCTGAAGAACCTCCCATCGGAGCTGACCAGGCCTTGACCCCAATGTGACCAGGGTTTTCCCTCGTAGTCGGGCCGCGGGTACATGGCGAGGGCGACACCGGGCGTGTTTCCCGAAGGCTCCTGGACGATAGTGGCCTCGGCCGACGCCTCGGCGGTCCATGGGGTCCCCTCACCGGCAGGAGCGCACTCTGCACTGGACGGGGAGGTGGTTGCTGTTGACGGAGTCGATTCGGAAGGCGCGGTGTCTTCACCGGAGGTCCCCGGGGTCTGGCAGGCGGCGATGAACAGAGACAAGAAGAGGGCCCACCCCCACAGGCGCTTTCGTGTAACGATCACGACTCTCGAATCGTACCCTGCGCCGCTTCTTTTGTGATCAGGCCTCCGCCATGACGAGACCCATACCGGTTGCGGTCTCGAGATACGACAGGGCGTCGTCCCACACCGCCCGGGGCGATTCGGCGAAAACAGCCAGTCCTGCGGCCAGGGCAATCCCGGAGAGAAAAGCTGCTCTATCGACGATCGTGAGGCGGCGCTTCCTGGCCATCACCAGACAAGCGGCGTAATCGTTGTATGACTTTCCGACGTGGACCTGGTGCGGGCCGTGCGCGACGCTGTCCACCTGAGTGGCGCCTACCGGTCGGGCGAACCGGAGCGAACTACCCGCCCCCGGCGGGTGATCCGGATGTGCCGCGGCGGCCACCTCCACCCTTCGCTCCCGGGTTGCCATCGCTGCGGCGAGGCCGGACACCGAAGCGCCCCACACCCTCACACCCTCGACACGATCGTTTCCATCCCAGATGAGGGGTAAGCCGAAACCGCGCGCCTGTTTGGGCGCATCGGGGCCCGAGCCGACGAGGACGTCGAGGCCCGACGGATCGTCGACGATCTTGAAGCTACGTGACTTCGCAGGGCCTACCACAACGACCATCTCGGTCAGCGGGTCAGCAGCAAGAGAGTGCGCGGCACGCACCGGGTGATCGCCACCGCCGATAAGAACCCCGACCTTCATTCGGGATCGACCGGTCGCCACTCCGGTTCCGGGGCGGGGACATCGTCACCTGCACGACGGAATAGGGCGATGACCACCGCAGCGGCGGCACCGAGGATGACGAGGGGTGAAAACCGGCTCACGTTGGTCAGTCTATGTCCGTACCCGATTCAACCCGTATCCGCAGACGATCGTGCAGAGAGGGTCGGTTTGCAGACCCGAGAGAGGGGGGTGTCAGCCGCCGGTGTCGACGGTCTGGTGTTCCTGGGTGGGGAGGTCGGCCATATCGTCGGATACGCCGTTTCGGTAGTCAGCCGGCGGGTGGAGTACCGGTGCCGGAAGCGCCGGGGCAGTCGGGTTGTAGGTCTCCTCGAGAACGACGATCTCGAGACCTCCCACGACATCGGAAACCAGGTTGTAGATGACGGCGCCGAGGACTGTCGACCCGGTCATCGCCACCCACCAGACGATTGCACCGAACACCAAGGCCCTGAAGAATTGCTCGACGTTTGCAAACGGCTCGGAGCCTTCCTCGATGAGAGTTATCTCGACCATGAACTCGGTGATTCCTGCCGGAATCCCGGCGCGGTCGAGGACCGACCAGAAGATCACCGTGCCGAGAACCAGGGCAACGGCGAGGACGGCCCACACCAGCGCGGAGACCTTCAACGAAGTCCACGGGTCGATTTTTCGGATAATGCGTCTAACGCGACGAACGGTGGCCATAGGCGCTCCTGGTTCTAGCGAAGTCTACGGGAGATCTCGGGTATCCCAACGTTTCTCGACTTCCTCATTCGTCTTCCGGATGGACGATCACAAACGCAGTGAGCTTCGAGCCAGCTGAAAGATCGACCACTTTGACCCCGGTGGAGTCCCGCTTCTGGCGGGAGATCTTGCCGACGGTCTGGCGCATGCCGGTGCCTTTCGAGGAGATCAAGAAGACCTCGTCGTCCTTGCTGACAGCAAGGGCTCCAACCAATTCGCCCCGGGCCCTTGTCAGCTTGTAAGCCTTGACCCCGAAGCCACCGCGACCCTGCTGACGGAATTGCTCCATGGCAGTGCGCTTTCCGTAGCCACCGGAGGTCAGCAGCAGCAGCTCGTCACCGTCGACGTCGGACACCGCGCCTACAACCTCGTCACCGTCACGGAGTTTGATCCCGCGCACTCCCTGGGTTGCCCGGCCCATCGGCCTCAAGTCCGACTCGGCGAATCTGATTCCCTGCCCGTCACGGGTGAAGATCAGGAAATCGTTCTGGCCGTTGGTGGTGCGGACCGACACGAGCTCATCACCTTCGGTGAGGTTGATCGCCACGAGGGTCGAATTCCTCGAGTCGTATTCCTGGAATTCGGTCTTCTTCGCCTGCCCGTTCTTGGTGACCATCACCAGATATCGGCCGGTCTCGTAGTCCCGGGTGTCGATAACCGCCTGGATCGTCTCGTCCGGCTCGAGTGGAAGCACAGACTGCGCCATGACTCCCTTGGCGGTACGTGACTGGCGTGGAATCGAATGAGCTTTGATCCGGTGCACCAGCCCCTTGTTCGAGAAGAACAACAGGTAGGCGTGTGCCGTGGTGTGCACCAGGTGGCGGACGACGTCTTCTTCCTGGACTTCGGCGGCCTTGACCCCGCGGCCACCCCTGCCCTGGGTCTTGTATGTCGACGCCGGGACCGACTTGACGTATCCCGCCTCTGAAACCGTGACGATCAGTTCGTCGTCTGCGATGAGATCTTCGAGACTGAGGTCACCCTCATCGGGGATCAGCTTGCTCCGACGCGGCTCGCCGAAATTCTCTTTGATCTCCGTCAACTCATCACTGATTATCTTCCAACGGACCTTGGGGTCGGCGAGGATCGCCTTCAACTCCGCAATTGTCTCGTGCAACTCGGCGAGCTCGGTGCGGAGTTTGTCGACCTCGAGGGCGGTGAGCCTCCGCAGCGGCATATCGAGGATCGAGTTCGCCTGAATCTCGGAGAGCTGGAATCGCTCGATCAGATTGGTGCGGGCTTCGGCTGTGTCCTGTGAGCCGCGGATGATCCTGATCACTTCGTCGATGTTGTCGACAGCGATGATGAGGCCTTCGAGGATGTGCGCCCGGGCTTCGGCCTGGTCGAGACGGAACTGGGTCCGGCGCTCGATGACCTCCATCTGGTGATCGAGGTAGTAGCCGATCATCTCGGAGATGTTCAATGTCCTCGGGACCCCATCCACCAGAGAGACCATGTTGTAGCCGAATGAGTCCTGGAGAGGTGTTCCCTTGTAGAGCTGGTTGAGGACTACCTGAGGCACAGCGTTCTGCTTCAACTCGATGACGAGGCGGGTGCCCACCCGGTCGGAGGACTCGTTGCGCACTTCGGCGATCCCGTTGATCTTCTTGGCGTCGACCAGGTCTTTGACTTTGGCGATTACCCGCTCGATGGAGACCTGATATGGCAGTTCGGTGACGACGATTGCGGTGCGTCCTTTGCGGACTTCCTGGATGTCACAGGCGGCCCGGATCTTCACCGAGCCCCGGCCGGTGGTCAACGCGTCACGGATCCCCGCTGCTCCGACGAGAAAGCCGCTGGTGGGGAAATCGGGTCCTTTGATGAACTGCATCAACTCCTCGGCACTGGCGTCGGGGTTGGTGATGGTGTGGAGGCAGGCGTCGATGACCTCGTTCAGGTTGTGCGGCGGGATATTCGTCGCCATCCCCACTGCAATCCCCTGGGAGCCGTTGACCAGGAGGTTGGGGAAACGGGCCGGAAGCACCGCAGGCTGCTGCATCTCGCCCGAGTAGTTGTCGACGAAATCGACCGTGTCCTCCTTGATGCCCTCGAGGAGGTGGGTGGAGAGCTTGGTGAGCCGGCACTCGGTGTACCGGGCAGCGCCAGGCGGGTCGTCGATGGTCCCGAAGTTGCCCTGCGGGTCGATGAGGAGATGGCGCATCGAGAAGTCCTGGCCCATGCGCACCAGGGCGTCGTATATCGCCTGGTCGCCGTGGGGGTGGTAGTTACCCATGACGTCGCCGACCACTTTCGAACATTTGCGGTGTGCCGACCCGGGACCGATGTTGTTCTCGAACATCGAGTAGACGATGCGTCGCTGCACCGGCTTGAGCCCATCGCGGACGTCGGGGAGAGCCCTGGAGACGATCACCGACATGGCGTAGTCGATGAAGCTCTGCTCCATCTCGTCGGTTATCTCGACCTCGGAGTCGCCGTGGTGAATAGGTGTTGTCGTGTCGTCAGTCATGTGCGGCTCTCAAATGTCAAGGAAGCGGACGTCGTCAGCGTTTTTTTGGATGAAGGACTTCCGTGAGGCAACGTCGTCGCCCATCAAGGTGACGAAGACCTCCTCGGCCCGGGCTGCATCTTCCATGTCGACACGGAGCAGCGTCCTCGTCTCGGGGTTCATGGTGGTGTCCCACAATTCGGAGGGGTTCATCTCGCCGAGGCCCTTGAATCGCGTCGGCTTGACGTTCGGGTGTGTCTTCTTGAACTCGTCCAACTGGTGCTCGTCCTTCAGGTAGTAGACCTTCGAGCCAACTTTCACCCGGTAGAGGGGCGGCTGGGCGACGTAAACGAACCCGGCGTCGAGCAGGCCGCGCATATGGCGGAAGAGCAGGGTGAGCAGCAGTGTCCGGATATGGGACCCATCGACGTCGGCGTCGGTAAGGACCACGATCTTGTGATAGCGGGCTTTGGTGATATCGAACTCATCACCGATGCCGGTGCCCATCGCAGTGATGATGTCCTGAACCTCGGCGTTCTGCAGGGCCTTGGCCAGGCGTGCCTTCTCGACATTGAGGATTTTCCCCCTGATCGGGAGAATTGCCTGGATCGAGGAGTCACGGGCCGACTTCGCCGGCCCCGCCGCCGATTTCCCCTCCACAATGAACAGTTCGGATTCTCCGGGGTCACGACTCGAGCAGTCGGCAAGCTTGTCGGGGAGCCCTCCCGACTCGAGCCCGGACTTGCGTCTGGTGAGCTCTCTTGCCTTGCGCGCCGCCTCCCGGGCCTTGGCGGCATTGATCGACTTCTCGACGATCCGCCGCGCCTCGGGCGAATACCGCTCCAGCCATTCGGGCAGCTTGCGGTTCAGGGCCTTCTCCACATAGGAGCGGATTTCGGTGTTGCCGAGCTTGGTCTTGGTCTGACCCTCGAACTGGGGCTCCTTGACCCGCACGGAGACGACGGCGGTAAGACCCTCGCGGACGTCCTCACCGGTCAGGTTGATGTCTTTGTCCTTGAGCAAGCCCTTGGCGCGGGCGAACTCGTTGATCGACTTGGTGAGAGCTTTGCGGAAACCCTCTTCGTGGGTCCCACCCTCATGGGTGTTGATGTTGTTGGCGAAGGAGAGCACGGACTCGGTGTACGAGGTCGTCCACTGCAGGGCGACTTCGATTTCGGCATCGTCACTGATGTCGACGATGTCGATTATGTGGGGGTGAATCGGCTCGCGCTTCGAGTTGAGGTGCTTGACGAAGTCGACCAGGCCACCCTTGTAGTGAAACTCCTCGGCGACCGGAGTCTCGCCCCGCTCGTCGACAAGTGAGATATGGAGGCCCTTGTTGAGAAAGGCGGTCTCCCGCAACCTGGAGACGACAACTTCGAATTCGAATTCGACGGTCTCGGTGAAAGTGTCCTCTGCCGGCCAGAAGCGGATCGTCGTCCCGGTCTTCTTGATCGGCTGACCCTTCTTGGGCTCTTTCGTCTCCGGGACGCCGTCTTCGAAGTGCTGGGTGTAAACGTTCCCGTCCCAACGGACTTCAGCCTCGAGACGCCTGCTGAGGGCGTTGACCACCGAGATACCCACCCCATGGAGGCCTCCCGACACTGTGTACGCACCTTGACCGAACTTGCCCCCCGAGTGGAGTGTCGTCAGCACTGTCGTCAGTGCGGAGAGCTTCGACTTTTCCATCTTGTCGATGGGAATGCCGCGACCGTTGTCCGACACCTCGACACCGCCGTCGGCGAGCAAGGTCACGTTGATCTGGTCGCAGTAACCGGCCATTGCCTCATCGACCGAGTTGTCGACGACCTCCCAGATCAGGTGGTGCAGACCCCTCGGGCCGGTAGACCCGATGTACATGCCGGGGCGTCGCTTGACCGCTTCGAGGCCCTCGAGGACGCTGATGTCCTTCGCTTTATAACTGTCGCGTGTAGCCGTCACGACCCTCCTGTTGCTGTCTTGTGATTCCGGGATGGAATTGGTGACCTGGCTGGAAATCCGCCATAAGGCGGGATACTTTCACATGTGTCATTCTACTTAGAAGTACCGACAAAACCGAATCAATGGAAGCCCTTTTCACTGCGGGGGACGGACATCGACCTTGTCGATCACACCGGGCCCGAACCTCTCCCCCATCTTCTCCAACAGGTCCTCTGAGCCGTACTTCAAAAAGGCGACGAGAGATGGTGAGCTGGCCTCCACGACCAGGGTGGTCCCCTGGATCGTTACCGGTTTCGACCGCCCGACCCATGGGTGTCCGGCGAAGTCGTCCCACTCGTCGCAGATCCTCCCGACGAGCATCGGGTCGGGTAGACCCAGCCGTCGAAACATGTCTTTCATCGCCGATCCGAATGAGCTCATGTCGTTTCCGTCAGCCACGCGCCAGTCCTCCGTCCACGGTCCAGATGACCCCGCCGACCGGGACCTCATCGGGCCTCGCCGAGGTGACGAGTGTCTGAGTGTCTGCCGGGAGGGCACCGGCTAGGGCGGCCGACCGTTCCGGGTCGAGTTCGCTGAACACATCATCGAGAAGGAGCACCGGCGGCGCCCCGGTCGCTTCGGTGATCAGCCGGTGGGCGGCGAGCTTGATCGCCAGGGCCATGGTCCGCTGCTCTCCCTGGCTTCCGTGAACACGAGAATCATGACCGTCGAGGACGAGGACCGGCTCATCCCGGTGAGGGCCCACCGTGGTAATCCGTCTCTCGAAGTCGGCGGAGCGTGAATCCCTGAGGCTGCCGATCATCGATTCGGTGAACGCTGCCGCGCTGCCCCCGATGAAGCGATCGACCGGCCAGGCGGTCTCGTAACGGATATCAACGCCCACATCCGAGCTCGAGATCTCGCTGTAGGCGGCAGTGAGAACAGGGATCATGCCCTCGACGACTCGCGACCTCCGCAACGCAACTTTTCCCCCGGCCTGGGCAAGGCGGGCATCCCATACGTCGAGGCTGGCGTGGTCGCGCTGGCCGGATTTGAGGAATGCATTTCGCTGCCTCAGCGACCGGTCGAAATCCGCCTGGTCGACATAAGCTGCGGGCCAGAGTTGCACCGCAACCTCGTCGAGCAGGTCCCTCCGGTAGGCGGGGCCGCGCTTGATCAGATCGAGGTCTTCGGGAAGGAAGGCGACCACCCGAAGCACTCCGAGCAGATCGGATGTCCGCCGCAGCCGTTGTTTGTCGATCTGCGTTCGCCTCGCACCGCGAAGCGGGATCTCGATTTCGATAAGCCGATCACGTTCACCGGAGGACACACCGGCCCTGATGATGGCCGCCTCGGCTTCATCAGCAACCAGTGCGCCGTCAGGTGCCTTGCGAAATGATCGCAGCGTCGCCATGTAGGAAATGGCCTCGAGGAGGTTGGTCTTCCCGGCCCCATTCGGCCCGACCAGGATGTTCACCCCGGCTTCGGGTTTCCAGTCCAACTCCCCGTACGACCGGTAATCCCCGAGCACGATCCAATCAATCTTCACGACCATCTACTCCGTCGCCGCTGCATGTCAGGATCTCGAACGCCGGGCCGTTGCCCGCTGCAAGACAGTCATACAATCCAGGTGTGACGGGCCGGGGACTTGGTCGGTCAACGCGGACCGGTTCACCTAGACCCGGACAGGCATCAGCAGGTAGAGGTACTGGTCGTCGGCACCGGAGTCGACCACGCTCGGCTTGAAGGCGTCAATGACACGGATCCTGATCTTGTCCCCGTGAATTGCCCCAACACCGTCCTGGAGGTAGCGGGGATTGAAGGCGATGGTGACGTCTTCGTCGGCGCCGGAAAACTCCCCCGGAATGTGCTCGGATTCGCCACCAACATCCTGTCTGGTGACGGTCACTTCCACGCCACCATCGAGCAACTTGAGCCGCACCGGAATGTGGTCCTCGGCAACGAGGGTGACTCTCCCCAGCGCATCGAGGAGCTCCTCTTTGTCAACGACCATCTGATTCGGGTACGACTCAGGCAGCAGGGACTGATACTTGGGAAAGTTCCCGTCGATGAGCCTGAGGCGAAGCATCCCCTTGTCCGAGCTGAACACCGCCTCCCGTTCCCTCAGTTGCGCCGTCACTTTGGTCGACCCGATGGTTCTCGGAAGCTCACGGAGGCCACGAGCCGGCACCAGACCGGTTCCCTCGAGTCCGACACCAGGCACCTCTCTCTTGGCCAGGCGGTACGAGTCGGTCGCCACCATCCGCAGTCCCGTATCAGTGCCTTCGAAAAGAACCCCGGTCAGAATTGGCCGGGCGCCATCACCCGATGCAGCAATCGTCACCTGGGCGATGGCGTCTGCAAGTTCCTCGCCATCTACCTCCACACCGTCGGTGACTAGGTCTTCCTGGGTGGGGAAATCGTCGACATTGAGTGGCCGCAGGTTGAAGCGGGGCCCGTTCCCCTGGATCTCGATCTCACTCTCCGTTACGCCGATCGTCACCTCACCCTGAGGCATCTTCCGAACTGCCTCGGAGAGGAGACGGGCCGGGATGACAGCGCGGCCCTCTTCGATCACGTCCACCTCGGCCGAAGTCTTGACCGTCACATCGAGGTCGGTGCCGGTGACCCGGAGCGTGTTTCCTGAGACCTCACAGAGCAATCCCTGCAGCACCGGCAACGCGGTCCGGGTGCCTACAGCCCGGTTGGCTCTGGTGAAAACATCTGCGAGATCGTCTCGCTCGGCACGGATTCTCACAGGTGGTGGTCCCTTCTTTTACTTCTCAAGTTATTCATTTAAAGAGTATTAGTTGTAGTAGAGGGCTGTGGACTTGTGGATAGGCCCGGACAACCACGGTAGTCATTGCTTGTTTGGCTGTTGAAGCCCCTGGGGACGGAAAGTGCACAAACAAGGGTCATCTGTGGATGACTTCGTTGGCTGTGGATATGCGTTCACCTTTCCTCAGGTCCTGTGTCAACTGGGTGACCCTGTCGAACACCGCCCGATCCGACCGCAGGACGCGCTTCACTTTCTCCACCGAATGGAGGACCGTGGTGTGGTCCCGGTTGAAGGCCTCGCCGATCTTGGGAAGTGAAAGGTCGGTCAATTCCCGGCACAGGTACATCGAAACCTGCCGGCACATGACCAGGGGCTGACGACGGCTCGGGCTGAGGACGTCTTCGGCCGAGAATCCAAACGAAGTGGCGGTTGTCCGGATTATCTCTTCAGGCCCGAGCGTGACAGGCTCGTTGGCCGTCACCATGTCCTGGAGGACTCGCTGCGCCGTGTCGAGGTCGATATCGCGCCGGTTGAGGGCCGACCACGCGGTGACCCGGGTGAGGGCCCCCTCGAGCTCACGGATGTTGTCCGAGACCAACCCAGCGATGTACTCGAGGACGTTGATCGGGACCGGTCGGGGTGCGAACTCGGCATTTGTCTTCAAGATCGCCAGCCTTGTCTCCACGTCGGGCGGCTGGATGTCGGTGAGCAGGCCCCATTCAAAACGACTGCGGAGCCTGCTTTCCAGCGACGAGAGATTCCTCGGGTGTCGATCGGAGCTGATGACCATCTGCTTCCCGGATTCGTAGAGAGAGTTGAAGGTATGGAAGAACTCCTCGAGGATTTGCTCCTTGCCTTCGAAGAACTGGACGTCATCGAGCAGGAGAAGATCGACTCCCCGGTAGCGATGCTTGAAATCTTCGGCGCGTTTGCGGCGGATACAGTCGATGAAGTCGTTCAGGAAGTTCTCAGAGGAGACATAGCGCACCACCAGATCGGAGTACATCTCCGAAGCGTGGTGCCCCACAGCGTTCAGTAGATGGGTCTTGCCGAGGCCGGCCGCCCCGTAGATGAAGAGCGGGTTGTAGTGGGCGCCGGGCTGCTCGGCTACGGCCATGGCCGCAGCCCAGGCGAACCGGTTTGACTGTCCGACGACAAAACTTTCGAATTGGTACCGGGAGATGAGATTCGTCTCTGGACCGGTGGTTGCCTTCTGCATCGAAGCGGGCAGTTGTTCGAGGACATCGTCGGCGGGCTCGAGAGGCAATTCGGGTGACATGCCTTCGACTACCCGGAACAAGGGCAACTCTTTGGTGTGGAAAACTCGGTGATATGCGGCCTGGATGAGGTCGCCGTGCTTGTCCTGGATCCATTTCAAGTGGAACTCCGAAGGGACGATCAGGGTAGGTGGGTCCTCGACCAGGTCGACATCGATGCGCGATAGCCAGGTCTGCCAGTTCGACTTCGAGACCCCGGCCTGAACCGCTTCTCTGAATTGTTTCCACTTGTCTTCGGCGCGAAGCGCTTGTGCCAAGGTCCTCACTCCTCCCGCCGGAGTTGTCCACAGCGCCGTCCACACCTGTGGAAAGCCTTGCGTTCAACCGCCGGACATATTGTTGTCATCGAAAGCGAATCCTCTGCCATGAGATCATGACGGGGAAGTCGGATGCTCCCGTTGTGTCAGACCGGCGAGTATCGGGCGGTCCTCCGGTGCCGTCAAGACCGCGAGAATCAGCGCTGTGGAAGACTTGCCCCCAGGGTGTCCACAGGCAAAAACCCAGGTAGCAGCGATATTTTCCAGATTAAGGCGCGGCCATTTTCGGGTCCACAATCGCCCGAACCCCCATTCGGCAATCTTTCGCGACCTGTCCCCTTTCTTCGCGACCTGACATTGCAAGGGGGGCGACCCCCCAACTCTCCCACCAGAGCGAAGCGATTGGGGGAGTACCGCCGGCCGAAGGCCGGTGGGGAGGGGGGCACGTTCTCGCCAACGCCGCTTGGGTCGCGACTGGGGCGCGAGAGATCTCAACTCGTAGAGTCTCAGTCCCCCTTACCTCTCGGCCCTTTCGGGCCGAGAGGTACCTTTCCCCCATTCGACTTCGTCTCTGGGGGAACAAGCCGCTCGCGTCGCTCCCTTCGGTCGCTTGCTCGCTTTGACTACCTGGGGTTGGGACCATATCCTGTGGTGGTTCACCACCTCTACCCTTGAGTGTTTCTATGAAGAGGACATACCAACCAAAAGTTCGGCGTCGCAAGCGCCGGCACGGCTTCAGGAATCGGATGCAAACCCGAGCCGGCCGGAGCGTGCTCAAATCGCGTCGCGAGAAAGGCCGTAAGCGTCTCGCAGCATGACGTTGTCTCCCTTCGGGCCCCACGGGATTTCCGTAGAGTACTGAAAGAAGGGAAACGGAGGACCGTCGGCGGCATCGTTCTCGTGGCCGCCGGCGGTAACGAGGGCCCACCCCGCGTGGGCCTGACGGTTTCGAAGAACATCGGTAGTGCGGTTGCGCGAAACCGGGTCAAGAGACGGTTACGTCATACTGTTCGAGATGTACAGCTTCAACCAGCAATGGATTATGTGATCATCGCCCGCAAGTCGATCGTAGATGCCTCCCACCCCACCTTGATGGGGTGGCTGAACCGCGCCCTCGAGGAATTGACTCCTCAGGAGTTGTCCCCTCAGGAGTTGTCGGAGTGATCGCAGCGCTTCGCCCCCGTAACCTACTCGTCGGACTGATCCGGATTTACCAAAAATTGGTAAGTCCCGGTTTGGGCGCGAACTGCCGCTACTCCCCCACCTGCTCCACGTATGCCGCCGAGGCCATCACCAGATTCGGAGTGGTCAAAGGTGTCTGGCTCGGGATGAAACGGGTGGGGCGATGCCATCCGCTGCGGGATGGTGGATACGACCCGGTGCCTGAGAACTGGAGATCCACCTGATGTTTGACTTCATCGCTCAGATCCTGGGTTCGATCCTGGCCTTCTTTTACCAACTGCTCACCTCTACCTTCAGTGGAGGGTGGGGTTACGGACTGTCCATCATCGCCCTCACCATCACTATCAACATCCTGGTCTTCCCTTTGACGCTGAAGCAGACCCGGTCGACCCGTGCGTTTGCGGCGATCCAGCCAAAGATCAAGAAAATTCAAGCCGAGTTCAAAGACGATCCCCAGGAAATGCAACGCCGGTTGATGGCGTTGCAGAAGGAAGCTGGTGCCACCCCCGGAGGATGTCTGCTCCCGATGCTGGTCCAGATGCCGATCTGGTTCGCGCTGTTCACGCTGCTCCGTGATCCAACGAGATTCATGGATTCCAACACCGCGCTCGGGATGGAATTGGCCAGCGGGGTAGACGAGTTGTTCCTCGGTTTGGAGTTGAGCACCTCCCCCTCTCAGGCGCTCAGCGAAGGCGGCCTGGTCACCGCTCTCCCCTACCTGCTATTGATGGCGGCGATGGTGGTCACCCAGTACGTACAGCAGTGGCACTCAATGTACGGGCAGGAGCGTCCCACCGGTCAGCCCGGTGCCGGCGCAACTCAGGCAATCACCAAAATTATGCCGTTGTTCATTGGGTTTATCTCCTACGGGTTCCCGGCCGGGCTCGGCCTCTACTGGGCCACTTCTAACCTGTTCCGCCTCGGACAGCAGGTCCTCATTTTCAAGATCGACGGGCGCCCACCATCACCGGGCTCGGCTTCGGAGGACGACGGGAAACCGACGGCCGAAACCGACGAGCCGCGGGAGAGCAAACCGCAACCGGGCGCCGCAGATAAGCGCCGCAGGCGCAGGAGGAAGTAACTTGAGTTACGTTGAGATAGAGGTCAGAGCAAAGACCGTTGACCTCGCGGTTGAGGCCGCGATGCAGGAACTTGGTGTCGTTGATCGGGAGCAGCTCGCGGTGACGGTGATCAAAGAGCCGGAACGTGGCTTCCTCGGTATGGGCGGAACCGATGCGATTGTTCAGGTAAAACGCCTTGCGCCAAGCAGAAGACGTCGTGATCGTGGTAAGAAGAACCCTGAAGAGTCAGCCAATTCAGAGCCCAGAGGCCGTCGCGGTGGTGGCGGGAAGGGTCGTCACGAACAGAATACCCAGGAAAACCAGGGTCAATCGCCGGGAAACAAAGGAAACAGGGGACGCGACATGAGTCGTAACAAGCCCGACAAGAAGGAAGACGATCGAGAAGATCTCTCCATCGAGAAGCAGACCGAAATCGTTGCGGACTTTCTCAAAGGTCTCGTCGACGTATACGGCCTCGAGGGCGAGGTCGTCACCCGGATCGAGGACGATGTCATCGTTGCCGATATCAACGGGGAACAGACCGAGGCCTTGATCGGGGTTAGAGGATCGGTTCGCTCCGCAATCCACGAACTGACCCGGACGGTTATGCAGCGTTATGCCGCCGATTCTGCTCGTCTCCGGCTCGATATTGCCGGTTATGCCGAACGACGTCGTGAAGCCCTGACTATCTATGCAAACCAGCTGATTGACCAGTTGACTGCTGACGGCGGAGAGCTGATCCTGGAACCGATGAGCTCAGCAGACCGTAAAGTGATCCACGACGCAGCCGCGGCCAGTGAAACCGTTACCTCCTACTCCGAAGGCGAACCACCCCGCCGTTATGTGGTACTGGCGGCAAATAGCGATGCTGAGTCCGGGGACGATGCTGAGTCCGGGGACGATGCTGGGTCCGGGGAAGAAGAGGAGTAGCTCGAAAGAGTCCTGCTTTCCAGGTAGTTTAGGACCCGGCCCTGAAGAGGGCCGGGTCTTTTCTTTTCTGGGCCGTACAATGTTTCACGTGGAACCCAGAGACTTGTGGCTAGAGCTTGCAGATGCTTCAGGGTTTCCGGTTCCTGACGATCTGCCCGAAAGGTTGGTTCGTTACCGTGACTGGATGGTCGCCGAAGCGATTCCGTCCGGCGGTATCGGCCCGGGCGAGGTTTCCCGGTTGGACACCCGGCATATCGCGGATTCTTTGCTTTTCGCGGTGGTTATGGAGCCAACAGACCTGGTGCTCGACGTTGGAACCGGGGTCGGACTTCCCGGGATCCCGCTCGCATGTTTGATGCCGGAGACCCGGTTTGTCCTGCTCGATCGGGCAGCCCGAAGGGTCGGGCTGGTAGGGAGAGCGGCAAGGGTCCTCCAGTTGGACAATGTCGAAGTCGTGCGATCAGATATCCGCGACTGGAAACAATCTGTGCCATCACTGGTATCCCGGGCCACGATTCCGCCTGCGGACTTGCTTCCTTCCTTAAAGACCCTGGTCAGCCCGGGAGGAATCGCCGTGGTTGGCGGTTCCTGGAGCGAAAGACCCGAGGTCAGTGGGTACGAGGTAAAAGAAATCGGGTCAGCGTTCCTTGATCACAGCGTCTGGATCCTTATGATGCGTCAGACGTGAGCAAGACTTCTAACAATACACTTGTAGTTGCCCTGGCCAATCAAAAGGGCGGGGTCGGTAAATCGACAACCGCAATCAATCTGGCGGCTGCCCTGGCATTTCAAGGGCTCAAGGTTCTTCTCGTCGATCTCGATCCGCAGGGGAACGCCACTTCCGGGTTGGGAATCGACCGGAGCACCATCGAACTGTCGATCTACGACGTATTACTCAAGGAAACCGAACTCGAGGATGCCATTGAACCCACCTCGGTCAAGGATCTCTTTGTGATTCCGGCCACTATCGACCTCGCCGGCGCCGAAATCGAGCTGGTTTCGCAGTTTTCACGTGAAACCAGACTCCGCAGTGCAATTGCCGGCATGGAGCAGCATTTCGACCTGGTCCTCATCGATTGTCCGCCTTCACTGGGTCTGCTCACCGTCAACGCCCTGTCCGCAGCCCAGGAAGTGGTGATTCCGATTCAATGCGAGTATTACGCCCTCGAAGGAGTGACCCAGTTGCTGAGAAACGTCGAACTGGTCACGGCGAACCTCAACCCCAAGTTGAAGGTTGGAGGTGTGGTGCTCACTATGTACGACGGCAGAACCAAGCTTTCCCGGGAGGTTTCGGAACATGTGCGAAAGTATTTCGGGGATAGCTGCTATCGCACCGTGATCCCACGCTCGGTGCGTCTTTCCGAGGCGCCGTCCTACGGTGAGCCGATCGAAGCGTTTGACCCGATGAGCCGGGGTGCAATTGCCTACAGACAGCTGGGCAGGGAGTTTCGGGAGCGACACGGTCTAGGTAAGGAGAGGTAGTCATGGCAGTGCGCAAGAGCGGTCTGGGTCGTGGTCTGGAGGCTTTGATACCTACCGAGGCGTCCGGTGGTGCGACTGGCTATGCCCTAATTGCCGTCGACCAGATCAGGGCCAATCCTGATCAGCCCCGGTCGAAGTTTGACGACGAGTCGTTGGCGAAGCTGGCCCAGTCGATCGACGAACTCGGGGTTCTCCAGCCAGTGGTAGTTGAGGAGCGGGAAGAAGGCTATACGTTGATCGCGGGGGAGCGCCGCTGGCGCGCTGCGAAACGGGCCGGGCTCAGCACCATTCCAGCGGTGGTCCGGGAGAGGTCGGGGGACCACACCCTCGTCGAAGCCCTCGTCGAAAACGTACAGCGAATGGACCTGACACCGCTCGAGGAGGCCCGCGCCTATCGCCAGCTCCTGGAAGAATATGGAATGACCCAGGATGCGGTTGCATCTCGTGTTGGCAAATCCAGGCCATCGATATCAAACACCTTGCGCCTGCTGCAACTGTCGGCAGAGATTCAGCTGTATGTGGAAGATGGAGAGCTTTCGAGTGGTCACGCCAGGGCGCTGGTCGGGTTGGAAGACGAGAAGTATGCAGTGCATCTGGCGGGCAAGGCAGTTGCTGAGGGGTGGAGTGTCCGTCAGATCGAGGACGCGGTCAGGCTGCGGAGGGGAATGGAGGCCGGACCCGGCTCAGGTGCCGTATCGGTGAAGACGATTCGACCCGTGGAAATCATCGAACTCGAGAAGCGACTCGCCGACAGACTCGGGGCGAAGGTCAAGATCGACTATCGCAGCCAGAAGGGGAGAGTGGAGATCAAATTCGGCTCTATCGAAGAACTGGAACGCCTCTACCGGGTCATGACTGCGGGCTAACTGGCGCACGAATAGCATCGGTTCCACCACCGTGTTCGGCGAAGAAATCCTTCAGCCCCTCGGTGACGTCTTCTCCGATCCCGGCTGATAGTTCGGCGACACTCACGACGATCGCAGGGGCGCTCGTCTCCTTGAGCAGAGCGTTGGCACGGCCTTCGACTCGGCCGCCGGTGCGGGAGGCAATGGTAATCGCCAGTTTCTCCCCAACCTCTGATTGGCTGTGCTCCGAAGCGAAATAGAAGACACAGTTCTTACTGTCGGAGTTGAGTTGAAATGCGACAATGAGATCCGCCCCGAGCCGATTGGCTCTCCTGGCCCGGACCCTCTCCGGAAGGCGGGTTTCCAGGGAGCGACTCATGATCGGCAGGCCCCCGAGTTCCTGCAGGCGCAGCGCAGCCGCTGATGCTGCTTCCCATGCAGCGCGCGATTCCAGCTCCGACCTGCAGCCGGCGTCGAGATAGACCCGGGCCCCTGCCACCGAACGGGGGAGCCGGTGCAACCATTCTCGTTCCCGGATGGCATCGCGTCCCTTTTTCATCTCACCGCGCGTCACTAACTGGATCTCGGTGACAACCGCCGGCCCGATCTTCCCATCCTCGGCGAGAGCCCTGTTGTGTTGGAACTCCAGCACCGCTCGTTCGGTCTTAGGGCCGAAGACGCCGTCGACTTTGCCGGTGTCGAACCCGAGCGCGCTGAGTCGGGATTGCGCCTCTGCGACGTCCTCGCCCCGCATCATCGGACGACGCAGGAACAGGAGGCGGTCGCCGAAGCGGTATCCCGCTTCGTAGAGCGATCGCCAGGTGTCGGGGCCTACTACGCCGTCGGCGTCGAGGCCCTTTGCCTTCTGGAATTCGACAACGGCTGAACGTGTGCCATCTCCGAAACTGCCTGAGGAGTCGGGAACAGTCTTATGTCCGAGCGCCTCGAGCCGGGCCTGGATGTCTCGAACCGCGGTGCCTTCAGCTCCCTCGTGGTACAGGCGCATTCAAGACACTCCACACCCGCATTGGCTTCCGATCAAAGGAATTCGGAGAGTTCCTGGAGGATCCTGTTCTTCGGGGCGGCCCCGACGATTCGCTTCTTCTCAACCCCGTCCTTGAAGACGATCATCGTGGGGATACTCATCACGTCGTGCTGTCCCGCAGGTCCAGGGTTCTCGTCGACATTTAGCTTTGCGATGCTTATCGCGTCGGTTTCTTTGGAAATTTCTTCCAGGACAGGGGCGATGAGACGGCACGGGTGGCACCACTCGGCCCAGAAATCGACAAGCACGGGCGTGTCGGAACTGATGGCATCGTTGAAGGTGCCTTCGTTGAGGGTGACTATCTCAGCCATTGCGTCTCCTTGGGGTTGATTGGTTCATTCAATGCTATTCCTGGTTCGCCAGCCAACGCTCTGCGTCGATCGCAGCCATACAGCCGGTCCCGGCGGCGGTGACCGCCTGGCGGTAGACGTGGTCGGCGACGTCACCGGCCGCAAAGACCCCCTCTACGGAAGTCTTCGTCGTCCCGGGCTCCACGACGATGTATCCGTTCTCGTCACAGACGAGTTGGTCGGCGAAGATCTCGGTGTTCGGCTTGTGGCCGATGGCGACGAACACCCCGTCGGTGGCGAATTGGCGTGTTTCCCCGGTACTGACGTCTTCCAGTGTCACCCCGGTGACCGACGAGTCGCCGTGGATCTCGGTGACAACTGTGTTCCAGATCACCTCGACTTTGTCATGGGCAAGCACCCGGTCCGCCATGATCTTCGAGGCGCGGAACTCGTCGCGACGATGGACGACAGTGACTTTCGAGGCGAACTTGGTGAGGAAAAGGGCTTCCTCCATGGCGGTGTCTCCGCCGCCCACGACCACCAACTCCTGGTCTCTGAAGAAGAACCCGTCGCAAGTAGCGCAAGCAGAGACCCCCTTGCCCGTGAGGTTCACCTCGCCGGGAATCCCCAGCCATTTGGCGGTGGCGCCGGTAGAGACGATCACAGCCTTGGCTTCGAACTCGTCGCCAGAGGCCGAGACGCGGAACGGCCGGGAGGAGAAGTCGACGGAAGTGACATCGACGGCCCTCATCCGGGTGCCGAAACGCTCCGACTGCTTTCTGAACTTCTCCATCAGTTCGGGGCCAAGGATGCCATCGGGAAACCCCGGGTAGTTCTCGACATCGGTGGTGATCATCAGCTGGCCGCCGGGTACCGAGCCTTCGAACATCAGCGGATCGAGGTTGGCCCGGGATGCGTACAGGGCAGCGGTGTGGCCGGCGGGTCCGGATCCGATGATTATCAGATCTTCTTGGTTCATTTCGACCTCAGGTTCGTTTAATCCAAATGACGACGCCGGTTCCGATCAGGGCTGCGGCCACAACACCGAATGCTCCGGCGGTGGTCAGCGGAATTTCGAGCGCTCCAAAAATCGCCCAGAAAAGAAACAGCAATGCAGTAAACCCCAAAGTCGTTGCCAGGATTCCCAACCCGGTCATTCTGACTCCTTTTGCAACGCGGTCGACGGTGAGGGACCGAACTTTGTTGGCGATGGCTTCGACGAGGTCGGCGAATTGCGCGGCGAGTTGCTCCATATCCATCTGAGGATAGTTTGGGCTGGGGCGAATCAGTCCTCTATGTGGACGACAGTGCAGTTTTCGGGGTCGACGAAGGCGACGGGAGCTGTTTCGAGGTCTGCTGCGGAGGGCACTGCGACCAGCAGGACGGTCACCGTCTCGAAGCCGCTGACCGGGTGGTGATCGTCCAGGCCGCTCTGCTCGAGGCAGTCGGATTGCTTCTCGTCGTAGGTGAGTACTCCCGGATCGGCTTTGGGGCCCTGTCGGACCTCTCTGGCGATGAGAAGGTACGGGGTGTTCTCATATTCCTCCGCCTCGGCTGTGGTGACGTCGGGAGCGAGAGCCTGCCCCCCTTCCTCTTCACCTCCCGCCGTGTCTTCATCGAAGCGGGCGTCGCCGGAGCCATCAGCGCCCGAGTCGAGTTCAGCCGCAATTCCATTGGAATTCTCAGAAGAGTCACCGCCGCCGAAGTTCTCCATGACACCGACCAGTGAGACGGCCACTACGACAAACGCAGCAGCCCCGAAAGCCCGACTCCGCCACCAGGGGTTCGCCCGGGGCGCAGTCGCGGCGGGGGAGCGAAGCTCGGTCCACAGGTCACGGTGCAGTCGGGCACGTTCGTGTTCGGTCATCCGCTCCTGACCGATCCCGCTCAGCGCGGCGAGGGCTGAGCTCTGGGCCATGTACTCCTCTGCACAGGTCTGACAGGACTCGATCCGGGCGCGTGCCTCGGACTCGTCTCCGAGTGTCCCGGCTGCGTATTCAGCGATCAGGTCAAGGTCGTGCTTGTGCATGGTTCTCTCTTGGATGCTTCATCATGCTGGATGGTTCCCACGGAGTCTGTTGGATAATGCCGTGACATGCATTGTTCAACGGGCTCCTAGATAGTCGGCGAGTAGGCGACGGCCACGAAAGAGGCGCGACTTGACGGTTCCGGCGGGCACCCCGAGGACCTGGGCCACCTCGGTCATAGACATTCCTTCGATGTCGGAAAGGACGATTGCGGTCCTGAAGTCGGTGGGCAGCCTGTCGAGGGCGGTTCGGATTTCGGGGCGAAGGGCTGCCGAGTCGATGGCGCTCTCCGCTGAGGGATCCACCGGGTCGAGATGGTCGGGAATTGGGTCGGCCCTACGCCGCTTCGCTTTGCGAAGCTGGTCGTAACAAGTGTTCACCGCGATGCGGTAGATCCAGGTGCCGAGGGCCGCGTCGCCCTTGAATTGACCCGCCTTGCGAAACACAGTGAGAAAGGTCTCCTGAGTGGCGTCGAGGGCACGGTCACGGTCGCCGGTGATCCGGAGACACACCGAGAAGACACGATCTTCGTGCTGGCGCATGATCGCTTCGAAAGCATCATGGTCCCCAGACACCACGCGCCCGACCAATTCGATGTCGGTGGGTGGTGTCGTCACGGCTCCAATCGTAATTCCGAAAGCTGTGCGTAATAGGTCCCATCGCCCTGGAGAGGCAAATCGATCATCCAGAGCAGCCAGAATCCGTCGACTCGGGCCGGGAGATCTACCGACGTGGTGCCTGCCGGGGCAGTGCCGGCCGCCACTCTGACCCAATCCTCCGGGTCGTCAAACAGCGTGGCCGACCAACGGATCTCGAATACCGTGCCCTGGGACAGGCCGGCGAGGTGCATCTGGCGGGGAGTGCCCATGACCAAGACCGCCACGCCAACTCCAGGTTTTATCAATGGGAGCCTGTCCTGGTACCTCTCGGTCTGCCAGTTGGTCGTGAGGCTGCCGTCGATGAGGTTCTGCACTGATGTGTCGTTCTCGCCGCCTTCACCAAACGGGTCGTGAGCTGCGATCGAGACAATCTGGAGGTCTCCGATTCCGGTGGTGGGTGGTGGTTCCGAAGTGACGGTTGTCGAGTCTGACGGCCCGGTGGTGGGTGTCGGGACGATCGGGTTGGTCGGTGTCCCGAACAGCGCACCAAGCCCGACGAGTGCGATGGCAAGGAGCACCAACCCGAGGGCCGAATAGAGAAGGCGTCGCGAAGTCGACGCCGGCTCGGGGCGGGGGCGCCGCGGAGTTGGCGCGGCGCTGAGCGCCTTCTCGAGTTCCGATGCGGTATAGGCGCCGGACTGTCCGGCGCGCAGTATCCGATCGATCATCGGCGATATCCCGTCGATCGACTCCGATGGGGGCGGGCCTCCCGGGGGCTCTCCTGTCAGAGCCGACTCGAGCGCGGCGGAAAGAGCGCGGACGTCGGAATCCTTGTCGCCGGTGAATGGACGTCCGAATGCGCCGAGCTTTGCCGGATGAGCCTCGGAGTAGGTGATTGCAGAGAGGTCGATGGAGCCATGAGTCACTCCGGTCTCATGAAGGGCCGCCAGCGCCCCGGCGAGCCCGGTCGCATTCGGGAGAAACTCCTCCATTTCGATACCCGACTCTGCGCCCACCCGGTCGGCCATCGTGGCACCGCCGGTCCATTCGCTCACGTAGTAGGCACCCCCCTTCACCTCCTCCACGACGAATACCTTGGAGAGGTGCGGATGATGGGCTTTGGCGGCTGACGAAGCCGTTGCCACGAATTGCTTCCTGCGTTCCTCGCCGGCCTCCGGACCGAGGGAGCGGATCAAGACCGGACGGTCGAGCGAGGTGTCCGTTGCCAGCCACTCCTCGATGTCTCCATCGCGTCCGAGACGGAGGTCGAGGTGATAGCGGTCGGGGATGGCTGCAGGCAT
>JBBDMR010000046.1:0-5688 GCA_040878225.1 Acidimicrobiia bacterium | reverse complement strand
AGCACCGGTCTGGCTTCGAGTGTCCTCGCCGCCAGCAGCACATATGAGACCCACAGGGCATCAGCCAGAGCCAGATGGACCAGCTGCATCCACACCGGCACGCCGAGAGAGACATTGACGATCCCCGTCACCAGCATCGCACCCACCAACACGACGACTGCGCGTGATTCGGCGGAGCGCACCTCGGTACCCAGCTTCCACCATGCCACCACCGCGGTCAGCACGGCCAGTGCCGGGTGGATGATTCGCAACCTGGTGAGAAAGTGGGAGCCGGCCTCCAGGTCGAGGCCGATGCCGTCTTTGGGGAACAGTGTGTCGGCGAGGGCCGTGACCGCGCCCGTCGCCGAGATGAGCAACAGGGCGATGCCCCCGACCATCACCCAGCGAAACGCTGTCCGATGTGTTCGGAAATCGAGGCGGCCGCCACCGGAAAGCCAGAAGATGGTGAGGGTAAGCGCAGCAAGGAGGAGCAATGTGTTGACCAGGTGAAGGGGGACGGCAATGGCGCGGGCCACGGAGTCGTCGTCGCCAACCCAGGCGGCCAGCACGATCATGGCTCCGATCAACGCCTCTCCCACCACCGCGACCAGTGACACGGTGGCGCCGGTCCTTGCCGGGTCGCCTTTGGCGGAACTACGACGTACCCACACAACCAGGGCCATCACCAGGATCAGGGCGATGCCGCTCGCCGCTCTGTGCGTGAACTCGACAGCCGTGTCACCACTCAGTTCTGGGAGCAGTCGGCCCTGACACGTCGGCCATGACTCGCCGCAACCGGCCCCGCTTCCTGTGGCCCTTACCAGCGCCCCGAGCAGGATTACACCCACGTTGAAGAACAATACGAACCAGGCGTACCTGACGAGGCCACTCATCTCACCGATGTTACGAAATGCGGCTCCTATGACAATTCGGGTGGCATTCCGCACTGGACGTGGTCGCCTCTAGTGTTCTGCCGCATGAAAATCTTCGACGACGTAGTTGCCACGATCGGGAACACCCCGCTGGTGAGATTGTCGCGTATCCACCCGCCGGGAAACCTGGTGGCCAAGGTCGAGTCGATGAACCCCGGTGGCTCGATCAAAGAGCGCATCGCCGTCGCCATGATCGACGCCGCTGAAGCTGAAGGGCTCTTGAAACCGGGAGGCACCATCGTCGAGCCCACGTCGGGGAATACCGGTGTAGGACTGGCAATGGTTGGTGCCATCCGGGGTTACCGGGTGATCTGCACGGTCCCGGACAAGGTCTCCAAAGAGAAACAGGACCTGCTCCGCGCCTACGGCGTGGAGGTGGTGGTCACGCCCACCGAGCACGGGCCGGGTCACCCCGATTCCTACTACGGCGTGGCCGATCGGATCGCCGCCGCGACCCAGGGTGCGTTCCAGCCCAACCAGTACACCAACATAGCTAACCCGACCGCCCACTACGAGACGACTGGCCCCGAAATCTGGGAGCAGTCCGGCGGGTCAGTCGATGTGCTCGTATCCGGTGTCGGCACCGGGGGCACCATCACCGGGGCCGGCCGGTACCTGAAGGAGAGAAAGGCGTCGATCGAGGTGGTGGGTGCCGACCCCGAAGGTTCGATCTACACCAAAGGCCCCGACGGCGATCTCCACCAATATCTGGTCGAAGGCGTAGGTGAGGACTTCTACCCCGAGACCGTCGACCTCAGCCTCATCGACCGGTTCATCGAAGTGAACGATGCCGATTCTTTCGCTTTGACCCGCAGGTTGGCCCGTGAGGAGGGTCTGCTCGGGGGAGGGTCGTGTGGAATGGCGGCGCACGCCGCACTCCAGGTGGCAGAAGAAGACGAGTCACGCCTCGTTGTGGTGATCCTGCCCGACTCCGGCAGGGGCTACCTGTCGAAGGTCTTCAACGATGATTGGATGCGGGAGCAGGGCTTCGAAGTCTGAGAACGAGGAAGGCCCCCGAATCGGGGGCCTTCCAAAGACAGCAATGGCTTCACTTCAGCGATATACGTTGCCGCGGGTGGACGAAATCCGCGGGAGGCCAAAGCCGGGTGGTCCGAGTTGGAGTCGCCACCTGCCCGATTGCGGGCGAGCAGCGCACGCGGTCAGCGCCGCTCAGCGCTCGACCACCTCCAGAGTCCGAAAACATTCATACAAGCTAGGACCACCTCCTTTCTCTGGTACCGAGCATTCTGCCACAGAACCTGAGTTGTTGCGAAGGATTTACGAACGGGAATTGATCAAAGCTGGAAAGTGGAGAAGAAGTCGTCCCACCACGAGGAGAAGGCCTCGACGCTGTTTCCGAGCGCCCAAACGAATAACACGATCAGTGCCACCACCAGGACCAGGGTCGCCAGGTGGCGTACCCGGTAGAGCTGCCGCTGGCTCTGGTCTTCCATATATGTGGGCTCAACCATCGGTGGCGCGGGGGTTGTATAGGTGTAGCGCGGCTCGGTCGGGGGGCTCAATGCCACCCGCCTCCCGCTACGGGGGGCGGGTGTCGGCACCGGTTGTGCGGCGACGCTCACCTCGACGGGTGCAGTCGGGGATTCGTGTCGGGCAGGGGCCACCTCATCTTCAGTCTCGAATTCGAGATGGGGAGGGATTTGATCCAGTTTCTTCTCCTCGACGGGGGTCAAAGACCCGAGGACCTCTTCGACGGTGGGGCTGGTCTCAACCGCGGGTACTCCGACCCCGGCCTTCTCGAACAGCACATCTTTGTCGATCCCGAGGACCGCCGAGAGGGCCTGGAGAACTGAAGGATCTGTAGGAATGCTGGCATCGCGCTCCCAGCTCCGGATTGCGGCACTCGATCTCCCGACGAGCTCACCGAGACGTGTCTGGGACAACCCGAGTTTGGTGCGTCGGTATCGGATACTCCGACCAAAGGTCATTTCAGGCATTTCGGAATGGTACCCAGGCTCCGAAGTTGGTAATCGATGGTGGTCTCTACTCTTGCCCCAAACCAGGGAGGCGTCCGAATGCCTGGTGGATTCCCCGGTCTTCAAAACCGGTGAGAGGCCGCAAGGCCTCTGGCGGGTTCGATTCCCGTCCGCCTCCGCCAAGCTCCGTTTTGGCCCTACAATAACAGGGGTTTTCGGTGCCGACGTCATGCCGAAAAGGCGCTTCTAAGCGGTGACTATGTCTCGTTTTGTCCGTCAAGTGTCCGTCAAGTGTCCGTCAGAGAACTGAGTGACACATCATTGAGGGTTCCGCCATGTTCATCGAGGAGAGAATGAAATCGGGGAATCGAAGCGAGCTTCTCAAGGGCGTAGACCCTCCCTCATGACAGACCAGGAGCTCGAGCTCATCGCCGTCGACGCCGAGATCTTGCACGGGCAAGCACACATCAGAGGAACCCGCATCCCAGTCTCCCTGGTACTCGGTTGCCTCGCCGAGGGGATGAGCGAAGCCGAGATCCTGGACCATTATCCGACTCTCACACCTGAGGGCATCCGAGTGGCGGCTGCCTATAGAACGATCGTCATCCCATGAGACGCCTCCGCTCACAAGCGATAGGTTGATTGGCCAGCTCAGAACCCTGTGGACACACTACAGGTATGTAATTACAGTTATGAAATACAGTGAGACGTCCCTATCTGAGACAACACCTGGCACCGGCGCCTCGAATCGAAGAGCAAGAAGGTGCCCGCGTGCGGTTGACAACTGCAGCAGTCCTGTATCATGATGTACGTAATCCTCCCCGCCGTCCGAGCCTCGGCTCGCACTGGCGGGGTTTACCTTTTCTGGGATCGTCGTGAGCGACTCTGTGGTCTTGTTCATCGACTATCAGAACACCTACCGGGCAGCGAGGGCCGTCTACCACGAACGGCTCGATCACCACGTCCACGGCCAGATCAACCCCCGACGACTTGGCGACCTGATCCTCACAAAGTCGGCAGCCCCTAGGAAACTGAAGGAGGTCAGGATCTACCGCGGACTGCCCTCTTCGAAACACGATTCCAAGGGATATGCCGCCGCGAGGAGCCAGATAGCCACGTGGGATCGGGATCCTCTCGTGAGACCGATCTGGAGACCCCTGAGATATCCGGAGGATTGGCCCAACTCACCTGAAGAAGAGAAGGGGATCGATGTCCAGATGGCAGTCGACTACGTAATGGGTGCCGTCAAAGGTGACTTCGACGTGGGAATCCTGATGTCTCTAGACACGGATATGAAACCGGCTCTCGAGACGGTCCGGGACACATTCGGCGGGAGAGTGAAAACCGAGGTTGCGGCATGGAACACTCCACAGCGACACTGTCGCAAACTCTCGGTCAAGGGAGTTTGGTGTCACTGGCTCCAACCCGAGGACTACGCCGCCGTCCAGGACCTCCACGATTACAACACCGGGGCGCCGTGAGGCTGTCCTCTTCGCCTAGGGTGCTTTGAGGTCCAAAACCTTGCCACCGGAAGGTTGGCCTGTGCCGACGGCGCCCAGGTAGACGTCGTTCATCTTGTCGGCAAGCGCCTCCTGATCCGACGGGAACAAGTGCCCATAGCGGTCGTACGTCACCTGGATCGAAGAGTGACCAAGATGTGCCTGGACGGCCTTCGGGTTCGCCCCGGTGGCGATAAGAAGGGCGGCACAGGTATGTCGGAGATCGTGGACCCGAAGGTCCTCGATTGCGGCGCGGTCCAAAGCCGGCTTCCAATAGTCGACACCGAAAGTCTTTCGTCGTAAGGGGCCCGCTTGGGGAGCAGCAAACACCAGAGTCTCGGGATCATCCTCAACGTTCTGAGCAAGGTGTGCGGCCAGAAGGTCTCTCAGAAAGCCAGGAAGGACAACAGTCCGCCTCTGATAGGTCTTCGTCGGACCGAAGTCGAACCCACCGCGGATCTCCGACATCGACTCAGCCACATGGAGACGTGATCTCAATAGGTCGCAGCGACCTCGTCTGAGCGCGCAGGCTTCGCCCCACCGGAGGCCGCCATAAGCGAGTACGTAGACCAAGACGTCATAGGGCTCATCCAACCGATCTGCGATTCGTCGCACTTCTTCCGCGGTGAGGAACCGCATCTCTCGTCTTTGCATCCTCGGTAGCGTTACCCCGATACACGGCGTCCTTGCCAGGTGCCCGGTCTCGACTGCAGCTCTGAGAATCTGCGCGAATAGGTAATACGCCTGTCGAGTACGTGAAGCGCTGAGTCCGGATGCGTGTCGTTCGGAGATCCACTCCCTGACTTCTATCGGCTGTATGCGTCCTATTGGCACGTCGCCAAACCGAGGGTGTATGTGGACCAGGAGCAGACTTTCATATCCCTCGCGGGTGTATGGCTTCAGGTGCGACGTCGTCCCCCACCAGCGATTCGTCCACTCCCGGAACGTGATTTTTGCTAGTCGAGGATCGACCCATTCGCCTCGAAGTTTGTCGGTCTCGACCGATACAAGAAACCGCTCCGCGTCAGACTTCCGGGAGAAGTTCTTGGCTCGCTCGCGACCTCGAGGGTCGACGTAGCGAACCTGCCAGCGATCCTTGGCCTTTGGGTGTCTCCTAATGTGAGCCACTGCGTTTCCTTTCATTCGACATCAACCGTTCTTGGCACACCCCTCAGCGGGGTCGTCTTCCGCTCGTTTCCCGAGTCACACGCCTGCCGCGACCCTATCCATCCGTCGCCAACCCGGTGTAGGTAACGCTCCTATCGGTCGGCATCTTGGAGTTGGTGTCGATCCACTCTGCGATGTCGGTCCACCGGTAGCGGACGTGTCTGCCTACTCGGA
>JBBDMR010000045.1:23244-30564 GCA_040878225.1 Acidimicrobiia bacterium | reverse complement strand
CGTTTACGGAGGGAGTACCGGCGACGTAGGAGCCGGGGAGGGTGGGGCGTTCCCATCAACTGTGCTTGCGGCCGCGTCCGCTCTCAACTTGGAGAGTCTCAGGCCCCCTTACCTCCCGGCCCTCTTTCGGGCCGGCAGGGACTTTTCCCGCAGTCGACTTCGTCAACTCTCCCTCCGTTTACGGAGGGAGTGGCGCCGGACCGTCAGGGCCGGCGACGAGGGTGGGGAGATCCCACCAACGGAGCTTTGGACACTTCCGCTCTCAACTTGGAGAGTCTCAGCCCCCCTTACCTCCCGGCCCTGTCGGGCCGGCAGGGACTTTTCCCCCATTCGACTTCGTCTCTGGGGGAACAGCTTCGCGGTAGGGAGCAAAAGGTTGACAAGTGGGGTGAAGTGGGTCATAGTGTCACATACAGAGGTCGTAATGGCGTCTGAGGACAGGACGGACGGACGAGAGAAGATGAAGTGTTCCTTGGCGAGTACTTCCACAGCCTGGATGAGAAGGGAAGGGTGGTTATGCCCTCCTCTTTTCGTGACGACCTCAAAGCGGGTTGTGTTGTGACCAAAGGCCAGGACGGACAGCTTCTCCTCTACACCCCGGACGAGTTCCAGAAGCGAGCGACCGAAGTGCTTGCCGAGCAGCCGAAGAATCGGTCGGGTCGCCGTTTCGCCAGGACTGTCTTCGCCGGAGCCGACTCCGTCGACGTCCTCGCCGGCGGGCGGGTGAAGCTCAACGGTGACCTGCGCGAGTTCGCCACGCTGGAACCGAGCACAGAGGTCGTCGTACTCGGCGTCCTCGACCACATCGAGGTCTGGAACATGGACAGGTACCTGGCAGACCGTGAAACGGGAGACGAGGTTTACCTCGAAGAAGATGAGGAGGATTGATCCCGAGCAACAGCAGCGGCTGGCTTCTTGCCAGCCCCCCGGACACCAATGGAAGGCCCCTGACTCCGCCCGCTTCCCATTTGGTACCAGCGCCCGGGGGGCTGGCAATGAGCCAGACCCGAGAAGAAAAAGGAAGGGGCTATCACCGACCCGCCCTGGTGGACGAAGTGATTGAGCTCATCAGACCGGTGATGCCGGGTGTCGTGATCGACGCCACGTTCGGCGGCGGCGGCCACAGCAAAAGCATGATCGAAGAATTTGGAGACGACGTGGAAGTAATCGGAATCGATCGGGACCCTGAGGCAGTCGCCAACGGCGCCGCGATCGGTGTCCGGGTGATCGAAGCCAATTTCTCCGAAGTGGGGGAGGTTGTCGCCAGCTCGTCGGTCAACCCGGCTGCGATCCTGTTCGACTTCGGTGTCTCCTCACATCAGTTCGATCGGCCGGAGCGCGGATTCTCATA
Source organism: Acidimicrobiia bacterium (assembly GCA_040878225.1). Lineage (GTDB taxonomy): Bacteria > Actinomycetota > Acidimicrobiia > Spongiisociales > ZC4RG35 > MA-ANB-1. The sequence goes on along the minus strand of JBBDMR010000045.1, from coordinate 29,213 downwards.
CCGCAACGACGGACCACTCGACATGAGAATGGGCCCCGACGCGGCCACAACTGCCGCAGAGATAGTCAACGAGTGGCCGGTGGACGATCTCACCCGGATCATCCGCCGATTCGGCGAAGAGCCCATGGCCCGCCGTATTGCCTCCGCAATCGTCGATGCCCGGCCTCTGGAAAGCACATCCCGCCTCGCTGATGTCATCGCCGGCTCGCTTCCCCAGGCGCGTCGGCGCGCCGGGCATCCTGCCAGACGAACCTTCCAGGCAATCCGGATCGCGGTCAACAGCGAGCTGGAAGCAATCGAATCCGGTCTCGACGGAGCGATCGAGGCTCTGGAGCCAGGAGGTCGGGTCCTCGCCATCAGCTATCACTCCCTGGAGGACAGGCTCGTCAAGCGCCGCTTTGTCGCCGGGGCCGAGGGATGCACATGCCCGCCCGGTCTCCCCGTGTGTGGCTGTGGCAACACCGCGTCCCTTCGAATTCTCACCAGGAAGCCGATCCGCGCCTCGGAAGCCGAGGTTCAATCCAACAAGAGGGCCCGATCTGCACTGTTGCGCGCCGCTGAGAAGGTGGCGGCATGAGCGCTCGACCACAAAGGGCAATACAGCCCGACGGTGGGCTCAGGGTCCTGCGCGGCCGCAAGCTGCGCCGGCCGGCGATCGCACCGTGGATGATCATGGCCCTGGTCGGCATCACCGCCTTCCTCGGACTGGTCTTTGCCCGGACCTCTCTCGACAATTCCGCCTTCGAACTCGCCGAGCTCAACAGGGCAATCACCGAGCAGACAGAGATCAACCGCGATTTGAACATCGAAATCGCCAGTCTGGAGAATCCGGCCCGGATCGCTCCCCTCGCCGAGGAGATGGGCCTCATCATCCCCGAGGAGACACATCAAATCCTTGTCGACCTCGACCGGGACGCGCCGCAGGTAGTTCAGGCATCTCAGGAGGGAACGCAGTGATCACCCGTCTACGCGCTGGAGTCGGGAGCTCCAGCTGAGGTCCTGACGTGGCTGTGGTCACAGTCCGGCGCGGAATCAACCCGCAACGGGTTCGTCTTGCTCTGATCGGCATCGTGCTTCTGCTGGCCTGGAGCGTGGTGGCCTGGCGCCTGGTCCAGGTTCAGATAGTGATGGGCCCCGAAGTCGCAGAACGAGGGCTCCAGCAGCGGCTCGTCAGCAACCCCCTCCCCCCGCAACGCGGGAAGATCTTTGACCGTAATGGCGACTTACTGGCGATGACTGTTGAAAGCGAGAGCCTGTTTGCGGTCCCCGGCCAGGTCGAAGAGCCGCTCTGGGTCGCCCAACAATTCGGGACCCTTCTCGGAGTCGACCCCGACGTCCTCTATGAGCGGCTGACTTCGGACAAGGACTTCGTGTATATCAAGCGTCAGGTAGATGCCGGTGTCGCCGACGAGTTGCTCGCCCTGAATGTGAGGGGTGTCTATTCGCGTCCGGAGCCGACGCGTGCCTACCCGGCAGGTGATGTTGCCAGCCATGTGGTCGGATTCGTCGACATCGATGGGGTCGGCCAGGAGGGCCTCGAGATCATCTACGAGGACGGGCTGCGCGGCATACCCGGAAGTGAGTTGTACGAGCGGGACAAGGACAACGTCCCGATCCCGCAAGGAATGAGTGAGATCGTTCCGGCAGTTCCCGGCGTCGACCTGAACACGACAATCGACCTCCCGCTTCAATACCAGGCCCAGCAAGCGTGTCTGGCCATGGTCGAGACCGCGGAGGCCGAGGGTTGTTGGGTGGTTGTCCTCGAGGTGGAAACAGGTGCGGTGCTGGCGATGACGGGTGCTCCGGCATTCGACCCTGAGACGCGGCAGGCCAGCGACGGCTCTCCATTCGCCAACTTCAACGTGCGCGGCATCTACGAGCCGGGTTCCACCCAGAAGCTGATCACAGTCGCCGCCGCCCTCGAGACCGGGGCCGTCCAGGTGGGGACGATCTTCCCCGACATCGATGACGTGATCGAGCTGCGCGAAGGCGCCTGCGAGTCCGACGACGACAACATCCACGGGTGCTATCGCGACTTCGACGAGCATGAGACTGTGGATATGACGGTCGAGGACATCTTCGTCCAATCGTCGAATGTGGGCACCATCAACGTTGCCGAAGTTCTGGGGGAGGAGCGGATGGTGGAATACATCCAAGCCTTCGGTCTTGGAGCCCCCACCGGTATCGATTTCGGGGCCGAGGCGACTGGCCTGCTCAACTTCGCCGCCGGATGCGAGACCTGTTGGGCTTCGGGTGCCATCGGCTATTCGGTGGCAGTCACCCCGTTGCAGATGGCGGCGGCTTATGCGGCTATCGGCAACGACGGGATCTGGACCACGCCGCACATCGTCTCGTCGACAGTGGATGCCCAAGGAAGCACCGAGGTCGCCGGCTTCGAGACCCGATCCGTGGTATCGCCGGAGACGGCGGCGCTCATGCGCGAGCTTCTCGCCGGTGTCGTCGAGCGCGGCACCGGGCAGAACGGGCAGGTGGACGGCTATCGGGTGGGCGGAAAAACTGGTACCGCCAACAAGCTCGGTGAGGATGGCCGTTATGTGGAAGCTACCCGGGCCAGCTTTGTCGGTATGGCCCCGATCGACGATCCGAAGGTTGTTGTGGCCGTTGTTATCGACGCCCCATCCCATGAGTATCGGACCGGGGGCGCGTCAGCTGCGCCGGTGTTTGCTCAGGTAATGGAGCACGCACTCCACAGGCTGGGAGTAACTCCCGATGGGCTCGAGTAAGTCGTTAGCGGAACTGGCAAAGGCGGTACAGGGCAGTGTCATTGGAATTTCTGAAACTCGTGTTCATGACATCACCCATGATTCTCGTCAGGCTGGCCCGGGCACGCTTTTCGTGGCGATCAGTGGAGCGGATCGCGATGGCCACGATTTTGTCGATCAGGCGGCCCGGGCAGGTTCCGAAGCCGTCTGCGTCGAGCGACGGGTCAGCACAGACGTCAACCAGCTCGTCGTTGGAAATACAAGAAAGGTACTTGGCAAGCTAGCTGCCGAAGTGCACGGCCATCCCTCCGGGACCGTCGATGTGATCGGCGTCACCGGGACCAACGGGAAGACCACAGTCACCCACTACACAGAGTCGCTGCTCGGGCTGGCCGGATTCAGAACGGGGATCATCGGCACGATTGCGACCCGCATCGGTGATGAGTCCCTGCCGTCGGTGCGCACCACTCCTGAGGCGTCCGATTTCCAGCGCCTCCTTGCCCGAATGCGAGATGCGGGAGTGGCCAAAGCGGCAGTTGAAGTGTCCTCACACGCTCTCGACCTGCACCGTGTCGATGGCACCCGCTTCGCAGTCGCCGCCTTCACCAACCTGTCCCAGGATCACCTCGACTTCCACGGCACGATGGAGGACTACCGGTCGGCAAAGGCGCGGCTGTTCCGCGACTTCGAGATCGGGACCGCCGTGTTCAACGTCGACGACGAGACGGGGCATGACCTCGCCGCGGGCTACTCAGGAGAGAAGCTGACGGTCGGAAGAGGCGGGGATTTCGAGGCAGTTGCAGTCGAATCGGTGCCGGCCGGGACCGAGTTCCAAATGGTGACACCGGATGGTGTGTTCTCGAGTTCGGCCGGAGTGCACGGGCGGTTCAACGTCTCAAATCTCATGGTGGCGATTGCCGGCTCGGTTGCAGCCGGCGCGCCGGTTGGCGGCTTGATCGAGCACCTCGGCGACATCGGGCCGGTCCCGGGCCGTTTCGAGATCGTATCCCGGGAGGGTGAGCCGACCGTCGTCGTCGACTACGCCCACACCCCCGACGGGATTGCGATGGCCGTGGCGACCGGCCGTGAGATGGCATCAGGGAAACTGATCGCGGTTTTCGGCGCGGGGGGAGACCGCGACCGGGCCAAACGCCCGCTCATGGGTGGGGCTGCGTCAGCCGCAGATGTTCTCGTCGTCACCAGCGACAACCCTCGCTCGGAAGACCCGGAGAGGATCATCGATGACGTGATGGAGGGGGTCACCACCGGATCAACCCGGCAGAGTGACAGGAGAAAGGCGATAGCCGAAGCGATCGGGATGGCCGGGCCGGGCGATGTCGTCCTGATCCTGGGCAAGGGTCACGAGGCGAGTCAGGAAATCGCCGGTGAGGTTCTGCCCTTCGACGACAGGGAGATTGCCCGGGAGTCGCTGAATCTTTTGTGGAAGTCCACCAATAATCGTTCCGATTCAGGGAGCATGGGACCGTGATTTCTCTGCTTATCGCCGCCGGGGTCTCTTTGGTCGTGTCGATCATCGGAACGCGGTTTGCCATCGGGTTTTTCCGGCGCCGATCGATCGGCCAATTCATCCAGGAGGAGATCGCCGGGATGCACGCCCACAAGCAGGGCACGCCGACCATGGGCGGGATCGTCTTCGTTGGAGCTGCGATATTCGGATATGCAGTCTCCCACCTCCGTATCTGGACTCCTTCCGGTTTCGAGTTCGAGGTCCTCGAGTTCGCCCCGGGCGGCCTGCTCGCGATATTCGCCCTGACCGGGATGGCCCTCGTCGGGCTGGCCGACGACTGGATCAAGTACTCCAACCGGCGCAGTCTCGGGCTCTCCAAGGTCGCTAAGTTCGGGGGTCAGCTCGCCATCGCTGCTCTGTTCGCCTGGGGGGCGACTTCAGCCGGGGTCGTCACCGAGATCTCTTTCGTCCGCCCGCTCGGGATCGACCTGGGCATCTTCTTCGTGATCTGGGTTCTCTTCATGCTCACCGGTGCTGCAAATGGTGTGAACCTGGCCGATGGCATGGACGGTCTCGCCGCCGGCTCAGCGGTCCTCGTCGTGGCATCGTTCACTGTCATCGCCTTCTGGCAATTCCGGAACCAGGCCCCTTTCCGGGATCCCGGTTTCTACCAGGCGGTAGACCCGCTCGAGCTGGCGGTGGTGTCCGCGGCAATGTTCGGAGCGATCCTCGGATTTCTGTGGTGGAACGCGCCTCCGGCGAAGATAATCATGGGCGATGTCGGATCACAGGGCATCGGAGGGCTGCTGGCTGCCCTCGCCTTGCTGACCAACACCCACCTCCTCCTGGTGATACTCGGTGCGATCTATGTGGCCGAGGTGCTGTCGGTGATCCTGCAGGTGGCAAGTTTCAAGCTCACCGGGAACCGCATCTTCCGGATGGCCCCGATCCACTTCCACTTCGACCTGGGTGGCTGGCCGGAGACGACAGTCGTAATCCGCTTCTGGATCCTCACCGGGATTGGCGTGGCGCTGGGATTGGGGCTCTTCTACGCCGACTTCCTCAGGCTGGAGGGGATTCTGTGAGCAGGGTCCTCATCCTTGGCGCCGGAGTCTCCGGCCTCGCCGCCGGCCGCCTCGCCGGGCGCCTCGGGCACAGCGTGACCCTGTTCGACCAGGAGCCTTCAGCCGAGGCTTATGAGACAGGAATGAGCATTGCCTCGGGCCCCTGGGACCCGGCGTTGGTCGGGGGGATTGACTTCGTCATCAGCTCACCGGGCTTCTCGGAGCGTTCCAGGCCCGTTGTGGACTGCCTCGAAGCCGGTCTGCCGGTATGGAGCGAGATCGAGTTCGCTTCGCGCCACACGACGATCCCGATGGTTGCGATCACCGGGACCAACGGCAAGACAACCGTCACCGAGGCGACGGCTCTTATGCTCAACGAGTCGGGTATCGATGCGCCGGCCACGGGGAACATCGGGTTCCCGCTCTCCGATTTCGTCGACGGGCCACACGACGCGCTGGTCGTGGAGACCTCGAGCTTCCAACTGCGTTTCATCGAGACTTTCCATCCGGTGGCAGCTGCTGTCACCAACGTCGCTGTCGACCATCTCGATTGGCATGGCTCGTCCTCGGGTTATGCCGCGGCCAAGCGGAACATCTACATGAATCAGGTCGAAGAAGACCTGCTCGTGTACGACTGCGACGATGAAGGTGCGGTAGCCCTCGTCTCCGGTGCCCGGAGCGAGCGCTTCCCGGTGTCGGGCCGCCGCCTTCCCG
>JBBDMR010000045.1:13119-23234 GCA_040878225.1 Acidimicrobiia bacterium | reverse complement strand
CCCGAAGGCGGCGGGGGGGTGGACAAAGGCTCACTTGTTGTCGGAGACGTGAGTGTGCCGGTCGGCGAACTGGAGATCAACGACTCGATCCACCTCTCGAATTTGGCGATGTCGGCGGCGCTATCTTTGTGGATGGGAGCAGCTCCGGCGGCGGTGGCGCGCGCCGCTATCGGATACCGGCCGGGAGCGCATCGCCGCCAGGTGATCTCCGTGGTGGATGGTGTGACGTGGATCGACGACTCCAAGGCGACCAACCCCCACGCCGCCCTGGCATCGATCAGGGCCCATGACAGTGTGATCCTCATTGCCGGAGGGCTGGCCAAAGGCACCGAAGTGGGAGTTCTCGGCGAGGAACCAAATCTCAAGCTGGTCCTTGGCATCGGCGAGGCGGGGCCTGACATCGTCGCCCGGGCGGGAAGTATCGGGGAGCTTGCCGGCACGCTGGAAGATGCGGTCAGGATCGCACATGCCCGCGCCCGAAGCGGTGACACCGTCCTGCTCGCTCCCGGAGGTGCCAGCTTCGACCAGTTCTCGTCGTACGGGGAAAGGGGAGACCGGTTCCAGGAGCTGGTACTCGAACTCGCGGGGGAAAGGACCGGTCGATGACCTCAAATGTGACGTCGATCTCGAGGGTGCGTGCTGCGGCGCGCGACAAAGCAGAGATGGCGAGGGTGAACAACCGGTCGGCCACCGCCCTCCTGGTTGTGGCCGTCGTTTTGATCGTCATCGGGTTGGGTTCGACGCAGTCGGCCTCTTCTGTGGTCGGGATCGACCAGGCGGCTGACCGCTTCTTCTTCTTCAAACGTCAACTCATCGGAGTCGGGGTTGGCACGATCGCACTCCTGATCACCAGCCGCATCGACTACAGGATCTACCGCAAGCTCGGCGCCCCGCTGTTCATCGTCTCCGTTGTCATGCTCATCGCTGTTCCCTATGTGAGCCCCGTCATCGGCGGTGCCCAGAGATGGATTCCGCTGCCGGGGTTCAACCTCCAGCCCTCCGAACTGACGAAACTCGGGGTGATCCTGACGCTGGCATTGGTGCTCGATCGCAAGGCCCATCTCCTCACCCGCTTCTGGCATTTCGCCGTTCCGGTTCTCGTCATTGTCGGTTCGGTCGGGTTCTTGATGTTGAAACAACCCGACCTCGGAACTCTGATCGTGATCGCTGCCGCCGCCCTGGCAGTGGTGATGGCAAGCACGACTCCCTTCCGGTACGTGGCGCTCCTCACCGCATCCGCAGTTGGCGCTGCGACCGTGCTCGCATTCAGTGAGACGTATCGGCTTCGCCGTCTCGACGGCTTCCTCGACCCGTGGGGGACTGCATCGGATCAGGGTTATCAGCTGGTTCAGGGTTACTACGCATTGTCCAACGGCGGACTCTTCGGGGTTGGCCTCGGGGCAAGCCGGGCCCGCTGGTTCTATCTGCCCAATGCACACACCGACTTCATCTTCGCCATCATCGGCGAAGAGACGGGCCTGATCGGTTCGCTGACAGTGGTGGCGCTATTCGCGGTTCTTGCCTGTGCCGGTTGGATCGTCTCCTTCCGCGCCCCGGACAGTTTCGGGCGGATGGTGGCGGCGGGCATCACTGTGTGGCTCTCGTTTCAGGCTTTGGTCAATATCGGTGGGGTGCTCGGTCTGCTGCCGATCACCGGCATCGCCTTGCCCTTCGTCTCTTTTGGCAGCGCAGCACTGATCGTGTCGATGGCAGCGCTCGGAATCCTGGTCAACATCGCACAGCAGGGTGTTCCGGCAGCGAAGAAGTGAAATGGCATTCGCAATAGCTGCCGCCGGGACCGGGGGACATGTATATCCCGGTCTGGCGGTCGCCGAGGCCCTGGTCGAGGAAGGGGTTAGCCGGGCCGAGATTCTCTGCATCGGGGGCGACCGGGTCGAATCGACCATTTTCCCCGAGAACGGGTTTGAGTTTCTGCAACTCGAGTTGCGTGGCCTCAAGCGCAGCCTCTCTCCGAGAAACCTGACATTGCCGGCCATGGTGATGAAGGCACGGAGCCGGGTGGCCGAGGAGTTGAAGAACAGGAACGTCGGGGCGGTCCTGGGAATGGGTGGGTATGTCACCGTTCCGGTAGCCATGGCCGCGACCCGGACCGGGACACCCCTCATCGTTTCGGAGCAGAACGCCGGTGCGGGTCTGGCCAACCGGATCGCCGCACGCTGGGCCGAGCGAGTGTTTGTCTCGTTTCCCGACACTGTCGGGCTCCCCGGCGCCGAATGGGTCGGCAACCCGGTGCGCTCGCGGATTTCGAAGTTCGACCGGGCTTCGTTGCGCGACGAGGCACTGCGCTATTACGACCTCGACCCCGATGTCTTCGTGCTCGGCGTATTCGGGGGCTCTCTGGGGGCCCGTGACGTCAACGAAGCAGTTGCCGGCATGCTGCAGGAGTGGGACGGTCCGCAACTCCAGGTGGTCCACCTCGTGGGAAGAGCCCACTCAGATGCCTACACGGAGAGGGAGGCACCGGTGCGCTGGGTCAGAAGGGGCTTCGAGGACCGCATGGACCTCTTCTTCGCCGCATCCAACCTCGTGATAGCCCGGGCCGGAGGAGCGGTGGCCGAGATCTCGGCAACCGCCACCCCTTCGGTGCTCGTCCCGGGGGAGTTCGGGTCGACGGGCCATCAAGCTGAGAACGCCGCCTACCTCGAGAGGGCCGGGGCTGCAGTGGTGGTGCCTGAAAATGAGCTGGGTTCGCTGCGTTCGGTTGTGGCCGGCATCATGTCCGACCCTTCGCGCCTGGCCGCCATGGCTGAAAGCTCCCGGCAGGTGGCCCGCCCCAATGCCGCAAAGGCAATAGCCGAAGCCATGATTGAGGCATCACGATGAGACTCGACTACGACCACATTCATATCGTCGGTGCCGGTGGCGCAGGTATGAGCGCAATTGCCAAAGTCCTGGTCGGCATGGGCCATCAGGTCTCGGGATCCGACATCAGAGGCGACGCGACGTTGAGTCGTCTCGGAGACTTCGGCATCGATGCATATCCGGGGAGCAACCCCGAGAAGGCCCGCCAGGCAGACCTGGTCGTCGCCTCGTCTGCGGTGCCTGAGCGGGACCCGGAGCTGCTGGCCGCGTCAGCGTCGGGCAAGCCGGTCTGGCGGCGGCCGCGGCTGCTCGGTGCCATAACCGCATCGGTGCCAACGATTGGCGCTACCGGGACCCACGGAAAAACCACCACCACCGCCCTGCTCGTGACCTCGCTTCGATCACTCGGCCTCGACCCATCTTTCATCGTCGGTGGAGACATCTCCACTCTTGCCACCAACGGTCACTACGGACTGTCGGATCTCTTGGTCGTCGAGGCTGACGAGGCTTTTCGGACCTTCGAGCACCTGACTTTGCAGGGCCTGGTCGTCACCAACGTAGAACCCGAGCATCTCGAACATTTCGGGTCTGAAGACGAGATGAGGCGATCTTTTGTCACAGTGGCGGCCGCAGTGGCCGGTCCGGTTGTCGCATGTGCCGACGACCCCGGATCCGCCGACCTCGCCCGAGAGACCGCCTCTGTCACCTACGGGAATTCGGACTCCGCCGATTGGAGGGTCACCGATCTGGTCCCGACCGGCGGTGGCACCCGGTTCACCCTGGTCGGGCCCTCGGTGTCCGTCGAAGTGACGTTGAGCCGACCCGGGGCCCATGTTGCCCTCAACGCCTCCGGGGCTCTCGCCCTTATCGGCGAGATGGGCATGGATGTCATCGCGGCTGCGTCGGGTCTGGAGAGCTTTACAGGTGTCGGGCGCAGATGGGAACACCGGGGGACTGTCGGTGGCGTGACAATGATCGATGACTATGCCCATCACCCCACCGAGGTGGGGGTCAGCCTGCGAACGGCGAGAGAGTGGCACGACGGGAGAGTGTGGGCAGTGTTCCAGCCGCACCTGTACACCAGGACCGCGCGTTTCTCGGACGAATTCGGCACGGCACTCGCGATCGCCGACCGTGTCGTCGTGACCGATGTTTACGGCTCCCGGGAGATGCCGATCCCCGGCGTCAACGGAGAACTGGTCGCCGAGGCGGCTCGGTTGGCCGGGGGGCAAGTCGACTACATCCCGCACCTGATCGACCTGGCTCGGTACCTCGCTGAAAACGTCGCTCCCGGTGATCTCGTTGTCACGATGGGGGCCGGCGACATCACCCTCGTGCCCACCGAACTGGCCCGCCTCCTTGCGGAGAGGGGAGACGGATGACCGTCGCGACACTCCTGGATGAGGGCCTGCTCGAAGAGAATGTGCCGCTCGGCCCGCTGACCACCTACAAATCGGGTGGCCCCTCCCGGCTGTATGCGCGCCCCGATGGACCCGAGCAGTTGACCCGCATCGCCGCGGTGGTCAAAGGCCTCGACCTTCCCATGCTCTTCCTGGGCCGTGGCTCCAACCTCCTCGTCGCCGACACCGGTTTCCCCGGAATCACGATTCACATGGCGGGCGGTTTTTCGGACATTTCCTACGACGGCCTCGAAGTCAGGGCCGGGGCGGGAGCGCCGCTGCCCCGGGTGGCGAGGGGGAGTGTCGATGCCGGAATCGCCGGACTGGAATTCCTGGTCGGAGTGCCCGGGTCGGTCGGTGGAGCGGTGCGTCAGAACGCCGGGTGTTTTGGCATAGAGACCAGCGATCGTCTGATCAGCGCCGACATCGTCGCCATGAAGTCGGGTGACTCATTCACCGTAGACGTCGACAGCCTCGGTCTGGGGTACCGGCAGAGCAACCTGGCGCCCGATTGGGTAGTGGTTTCAGCGGTTTTCGCCGGCACCGGGACCGACGTCACCCGGAGCGGCGACGAGTTGCGCAGAATCACCCGGTGGCGCAAGGAGAACCAGCCGGGGGGGACACTCAACGCGGGAAGTGTCTACAAGAACCCTCCGGGGACGACCGCCGGCTACCTGATCGACAACGCCGGGCTCAAGGGTTTCGCCATGGGAGATGTCTCGGTCTCGGAAAAGCATGCAAATTTCTTCGTCGCGACGCAGCAGGCCACAAGCCGACAAGTCCGGGACCTCATCTTTGAAGTGCGAAAGCTCGTCGCCGAGCGCACCGGCGTTGTCCTGGAACCGGAAATCCAGATGGTGGGTTTCGATGATGACGATTGATCCCAGGCTTGCAGACAGACGGCGCGATGTCGCAGAGGACCGCGCCCGGAGAAACGTCAACCGCATCCTCCGCTTCCTCGCTGTTCTAGCAGTCGTAGGAGGAGTTGTCTGGCTGTTGCTCTCTCCGACATTCAGCGTGGAATCAGTCGGAGTGTCCGGTGTGCAGGCAAGCGAGACGAACGCGGTCCTCGCCGCGAACAAGGTGGTCGCGGGCAGGCCGCTGATACTGATCCGGACCGAGACGATCGAGACCGAATTGCTCGAAGATCCGTGGGTCAAAGAGGCGAGTGTCAGTCTCGATTGGCCGCGGGGTGTCATCGTCGCGGTCTCGGAGCGGTCACCTGTGGCATGGGTGGAGACCGTTAATGGCTGGTTCCGGCGCGCCGTCGACGGGATCGCCCTTCCCGGAGAATCGGTGCCGGACGACACCATGGGCCAGATCCGGCTACCTTCGGTATCCGCCGACGACGCCGTGGGGTCTCCTCTCGTGCTCGGAGCCCTCGAGTTCATCGACACCCTTCCCGTTGCGCTCGGGTCCAACGCGGTCGTCGACGAGCGCTCCGGCGAGTTGTGGGCACTGGTTGGCGGCTTCGACGTGAGGCTGGGACGGCCGGTCGAGATGGCAGACAAGGCGCTGAGCCTCGCCACCCTGCTCCAGGAGCCCCTTGCCGGGGGCTCGGTGATAAACATGATCGCCCCGACCAATCCTGCGGTGGTCCCGCCGGGGACTGAGGGTGCCGGGGACACCGGGACCGGGGATTGACGGTGCCGGTGGATTCAGCGACGACGACGGGAGAGGTCAAGACGATGACGCAGCGAAGAGGGAGAAACCGTAAACCTGAAGTAATACCTTAGACTTTGGGGGTTTACTAACTTGCCCAACAAGTGTAAACCTCTTGTTCAAGGTTCAATTTGTTGGAGGTTTTGTGAGCAGTTCAACCGCGGGTTATCTCGCAGTGATCAAAGTGGTGGGTATCGGCGGCGGCGGGGTGAATGCGGTCAACCGCATGGTCGACGCCGGGGTGCGCGGGGTGGAATTCATCGCCCTCAACACCGATGCCCAGGCGTTGTTGATGAGCGACGCAGATGTGAAGCTCGACATCGGCCGTGAGGTCACTCGTGGTCTCGGGGCCGGGGCCAACCCCGAAATCGGCCGGGCTGCAGCCGAGGAGCACCGCGCCGAGCTAGAAGAGGTCCTCAAGGGATCGGACATGGTTTTCATAACTGCCGGAGAGGGTGGCGGAACCGGCACGGGCGGTGCCCCGATCGTTGCTGAGGTTGCCCGCTCGGTCGGAGCCCTCACCGTCGGTGTGGTCACCCGGCCCTTCGGCTTCGAGGGTCGGCGTCGCGCCGTGCACGCCGAACAGGGCATCGAGGCACTCAAGGAGTCCGTCGACACTCTCATTGTGATTCCGAACGATCGCCTCCTCGACGTCGGCGATCCCGATGCGCCGATGTCGGACACGTTCCGCCTTGCCGACGAGGTTTTGATGAGCGGCGTGACCGGTATCACCGACGTGATCACCACTCCCGGGTTGATCAATGTCGACTTCGCCGACATCAGGACCATCATGGCCGACGCCGGCGCCGCTGTCATGGGCATCGGTAGGGCAACTGGCGAGAACCGTGCCACCCAGGCAGCGGAGCGAGCGATTTCTTCTCCGATGCTGGAGAGCTCCATGGACGGAGCCAAGGGTGTCCTGCTTTCGGTCTCCGGCCCGACCTCGATGACACTTCACGAAGCGACCCAGGCCGCGAGAATCGTGGCCGACCATGCCGACGAAGAGGCCGAGTTCATCTTCGGCGCCATTATCGACGACGATCTTGGCGAGGAGATGAAGGTGACTGTTATCGCCGCCGGCTTTGACCGCCGCCAGCCGCGGAAAGGTCCGGCCTCGACGTCCACATCGTCTTCCCGGCGCACCGGCTTCGGAAGCCGTGACGAAGATCTGGACATCCCCAACTTCGTCCAGGGATGATCACCGCGCCCGGGGCGGCGGGCCGCGTGGTCTTCAGTGATGCCGTCGACGGTGATCTCCGGTCCGATGCTGGAGCCCGCGTCAGGCTGTCACAAAGGGCTGGAATCACAGGCGAGTGGGCAACAGTGAGCCAGGTCCATGGCTCCAGGGTCGTCCGCGTCTCCACCCCGGGCCCGGCCGGCGAGGCCGATGCCCTCTGGACAACAGAGCCGGGGCTACCGCTCGCGATCTTCACCGCCGACTGCCTTGCAGTTGTCCTCCAGGCACCGGGTGCGGCGGGCATTGCTCATGCCGGATGGAGGGGAGCTGCCGGAGGGGTGGTCTCCGGGTTGAAGGCTGCGATGTCGGAGGCAGGGTTTGACCCCGAGCGAGCTTTTGTCGGGCCGGGAATCGGGCCGTGTTGTTTTGAGGTGGGTTCCGAAGTCGTGGAACGATTCCCTTCAAACCTTGCCCGCACCTCCTGGGGCTCGACGTCGGTAGACCTATCCGGTGCGGTCCGCGATTGCTTGGCCGACCTGGACGTCTGGTCCGCCGATGTGTGCACGAAACACGACGTCGGGTGGTTCAGCCACCGTTCGGATGCGACCCCATCGCGCCAGGCGGGCATCACATGGACCTAACCGGCTACCACCGTGTCATCGAGCGCGTAGGTGAGGCGGCCGCCCGAGTGAGCCGGCAACCGTCCGATATCACCGTCGTTGCCGTCTCCAAGGGAAGGACGGTTGGTGAGATCGAAGCCCTCCACTCCGAGGGCCACCGGGACTTCGGGGAGAATCGCGCCGGCGAGATGGCGGAGAAGGCGGTGCAATTGCCTGATGACATCCGATGGCATTTCGTCGGCTCCCTTCAATCGAACAAGGTGAGATCAATTCGGGCCAGCACCCACCTCCTGCATTCTGTCGACCGGGGCTCGCTGGCGAAGGCATGGGTCAAAGGGATAGGCCAGCCTCCGCCAATCCTCATCCAGGTGAATATCGGCGCAGAAGAACAGAAGGGCGGGGTCGAGCCGGAACATGCATCCGACCTGATCGGTGAGACCATCGACCTCGGGCTGGAACTGCAGGGCCTGATGGCAATACCTCCCCTGGGGACGATCCCTGAGGACAGCCGCAGATTCTTCGGCGCTCTCCGCGAGCTTCGGGGACGACTGGCCACGGATGCCCATCCCCTGGGCCATCTCTCGATGGGCATGACAAACGACTTCGAAGTGGCAATTGAGGAAGGTGCTTCGATCATAAGGGTGGGACGGGCTATCTTTGGCTCAACTCATTAATAGGATTTGACTGATGTCTTCACTTTTTTCGAAAGCGCTCGTGTACCTGGGACTGGTGGACGAGGACCAGTCGGGGTACGACCAGGGCGACACCAACAACAATTCGTCGCCGGGGCCCGAGCAAACAGAGTCGCGCCGGGTAGAACCGCGCCGGGTCGAGCAGAGCCGGGTCGAGCCGCGCCGCGTCGAGGCCAGTGACGTCGAACGTCGCGTCGAGCCCCCTCCCACCGGCCGCGCTGCCAACGTCGCCCAGAGCCGGTCCGGATCTTCCTCCTATTCCGGTCCTATGGTTCGCCCTGTGGAGATCCAATCCGACATCCTGCTCGTCGAAGAGTTCGCCGATGCCCGGGCGCTGGCCGACCGTATCCGCGACCGGACTCCGGTCGTCCTCGATATGCGGAACATCGACGGCGGCCTGGTCCGGCGTATCGTCGACTTCTCCTCGGGTCTGATCTACGCACTCGACGGCTCGATGAGAAAAGTGGGCGATGGTCTGGTGCTCGTCGTCCCGCCGAGGGTAACCCTGAGCCGTGACGAGAAGCGTCGCCTCGCCGCCCTCGGCGCATATGAGCTCACCGACATAGAAGACTGACGTTGCTGGGCTTCGTCGTCATCCTGCTCCAGGTCTATCTGTACGCAGTCATCGCCTGGATAATCCTCTCCTGGATCCGGGTGTCTCCCGACCACCCCGTGGCAAGAGTGTCAGTTTTCCTCGATCGGATCATCTATCCGGTGATGCTCCCGCTGCGGCGCATCGTCCCTCCTTTGCGTATCGGTGGCGGACTGCTCGACCTCTCGCCGATCGTCTTGATCATCGCGATTCAGATTCTCATCGCCATCCTCCGCTGGCTTTTCTAGAAACCGAATGGATAAACCTCCACACCGGCGGTTTTCCCTTATTCTGGCGATCGATCTCAAGGAGGCGAGATGACCCTGACGCCGTCAGACATTGAACAGAAGACTTTCTCGACTGCGCTTCGCGGTTACAACCTGGACGAGGTTGACGACTTCCTCGACGAGGTAGTCCGCAGCATGCGCAAACTCCAAGAGGAGTTGGAGACTGCCCGCTCAGAACTGGAGACCAAGAGCGCCGAGCCGGAGGGCCTGGCCGAGCCCGTCCCCGCGGCACCGCCGGTCCTGGCGGTAGTCGAAGCGCCACCACCACCGCCCGTAACACCCATCGACGAGTCTGCCCTCGGCAAGGCACTGATCGCAGCGCAAGAGACAGCCGAGCGGATTGTCAACGACGCCCGATCGGAAGCCGATGAGATCCTGGTCAGGGCGAAGAACGAGGCCGAGACCTTCGAAGAGTCACGCCTCCTCCGGAAGGAAGAAGCCGAACAGGAGATCACGCGGATCGACGGACTGGTCAATCGGGTGAAGGCGGAGCTTGCAGACCTCTCAGTGGCGGTTGGCGCCGAGCTCGAGGAGATGAGCGGTGCCGTCGATACCGCGATTACGGACCTCGACGGTTCGTTGGGAGAGCCGGCCGGATCTGAAGACGACCTGGCGGCTGATGACGACCTGGCGGACGACCACGACGGGCAGAACATAGTTGGAGTGGGGGCAGAGCCGCTCGAGAGAGATATCGACGGCGCCGACGAGCCGTCCTCTGGGAGACGCCGACATCGATCGGAGTCCGGAGCGATCGAAGCTGAGGATGACTCCGAGGAGGATGACTCCGGGAACGCTGATTCCGAGGAGGATGACTCCGGGAACGCTGATTCCGAGGAGGATGACTCCGGGAACGCTGATTCCG
>JBBDMR010000045.1:0-13019 GCA_040878225.1 Acidimicrobiia bacterium | reverse complement strand
GATGACTCCGGGAACGCTGATTCCGAGGAGGATGACTCCGGGAACGCTGATTCCGGGGAGGATTCCGGGGAGGATTCCGGGGAGGATTCCGGGGAGGATTCCGAGGACGATTCCGAGGACGACTATTTCAACTTCCCGGATGGTGACGACGACGAGGAAGACGAGAGCGATTCGCGGGCCTGACGGTCCGTCGGTTACTCAGTGCCGCTTGATTTCCAGGCGCACCGAGTAACCGTCGACCTCGAGAGTCTCGCCGCTCCCACCGGGTTCGCGGTTGAGCTCAACAGCAAGAACTTCGGACCCGATCCGCTCGCCGTGCTCTTCGAAGGTCTTCAGCATCAGGTCGTCTGTGGTGTCCCAGGCGAGGTCGATCCGGTCGGTGACGTCGAGGTCGGCTTCACGGCGCAGCCGCTGAACGTGGCTGATCACTTCGCGGGCCAGGCCTTCTCTGAGGAGATCGCCGGTGATCCGGGTATCGAGGGCGATCGCGAAGCCGTTGCCCGTCTCGACGATGGTGCCCTCCTTTGGAGTCCGCTCCACCACGACGTCGTCGGCGCCGATCGTGCGTCCGTCCACGACGACATTGTCCCCATTGACGATGGTTTCGAGGTCCGAAGGTTTCATCGCCTCTATGAGCGCTGCGAAATCGCGCATCCCGGCCCCCAATTCGGGTCCCAGCTTCCTGAAATTGGCTTTCGCCCCGAGGGTCACATGCTCGGACTCGTCCTCGGAGGTGCGCACGCTCTTGACGTTGAGCTCTTCGATGATGATGTCGGTGTGCCTGCTGACCGCATCAGCGATGGCACTGTCGCGTGTGAGGACTGTCATCACGGCGAGCGGCTGTCGCACGCGATGCCCTTGTTGTTTCCTCAGGTGGCGGCCGATGCTCACGATCTCCCGCACTGCTGCCATCGAAGCTTCGAGCTCTGAGTCGATCATCGAGGTGTCGGCTATCGGGTAGTCGCGGTGATGGACGCTCTGCACTGCCCCGGGATCATGGCGTGCGACCAGATCCTGGTAGAGGTGCTCGGTGATGAAGGGAAGCACCGGCGCCAGGGCGTCGTTGAACGTCGTCAAGACCTCATAGAGGGTGGCGAAAGCGCTGAGCTTGTCGGCGTCGCTATCGCCGGACTCCCCGCGCGCTGCCCAGAAGCGTCGTCGGGAACGGCGCACATACCAGTTGGTCAGGTGGTCGATGAACCCGAGGACGGGGGGGACGACGTTGTAGAGGTAGTAGCCCTCCATCTCGGTGTTCACGTCAGACACGAGCGTCTGAAGCACCGACAGGATCCACCGGTCCATCTCCGGCCGGCTCGCCGGATCCGGTGCCGATTCGAGGTCGGTGATAGTGATCCCGTCCGCCTCTGCGTATGTGGTGAAGAAGGAGTAGGTGTTCCACATCGGGAGTAGCACCGTCCGGACCACGTCGGCGACACCGTCCTTGCTGAAGCGCAATGGTTCAGCACGGAGCACTGGTGAGTTGATGAGGAAGGCCCGAAGGGCATCGGCTCCCATTACGTCGAATATCTCGTTGGGGTCCGGATAGTTCTTCATGCTCTTCGACATCTTCCGGCCGTCGTCGGCGAGGATGAGCCCGTTGACCACGCAATTCTCGAAGGCGGGCTTGTCGAAGAGGGCGGTGGAGAGAACGATCAGGGTATAGAACCATCCCCGGGTCTGGTCCAGCCCTTCGGCGATGAACTTGGCCGGAAAAGCGGCTTCAAACCGATCGGTGTTCTCGAACGGGTAGTGGAGCATCCCGTAAGGCATCGAGCCCGACTCGAACCAGCCGTCGAGCACCTCGGGAACCCGGATCATCGATCCGCCGCAGGAGCCGCACGACCAGCCGATGTCGTCCACGATGTGCTTGTGAAGGTCATCAGGGCGCTGCCCTGAGAGTCTTTCCAGCTCGTCCAGAGAGCCAACGGCGACAGTTTCCCCGCACGAGGCGCACTCCCAGACCGGGATGCACGAGCCCCAGTACCGGTTCCGGCTTATCGCCCAGTCGCGGGCATTGGCCAGCCAGTTGCCAAAGCGGCGGGTTCCGACATATTCGGGCACCCAGTGGATGGTGTCGTTGATTTCGACCATCCGGTCTCTGATCTTCTCGACCCGGACGAACCACGTGGGGATTGCCTTGTAGATCAGGGGGGTGCCGGTGCGTTCGCAGAACGGGTACGAGTGGGTGATGCGGGTCGAGTGGACGAGTTTGCCGGACTCCTTCAGGAGCCGGATCAGGGCGGCGTCCGCCTCTTTCACATTCTGGCCCGCGACGTCGGGAACCTCACCGGTGAAGTCTCCTTCGGCGTCGACCGGGTCGACGATTGCCTCGATCCCGGCGTTCTTCATGGCGTAGAAGTCGGCCTCACCATATGCGGGGGCCATATGCACCAGACCGGTTCCCTCGTCGACGGAAACCTCGTCGGACTCGATGACGACAAAAGCGCCTTGCTCCCGCTGCTCTTCGAAGTAGTCGAATGGCGGCTGATAGGTGACACCAAGCATCTTTGCCCCGCGGACCGCCGTCGTCGCCACGTGGTCCTCACCGAACACACCGGCCGCCCGCTCCCGTGCGATCCAATAGTGGCCACCGTTATCGGCGACCCGCACATATTCGTTGTCGCGCCCGACTGCAACCGCAAGGTTGGCGGGCAGGGTCCAAGGGGTCGTCGTCCAGATGAGCAGGAAGTCACCAGCCTCGACAGGCCCGGCGCCGCCCGACAGCACCTCGAGCTTGACGGTGATCGAGGGGTCTTCGACGTCGCGATAGTCCTTGTTGGCTTCGAAGTTGGAGAGTGGTGTCGACGCCCCCCAAGAGTAGGGGAGGACCTTGAAGTCCTTGTAGATGAGGCCCTTGTCCCAGAGCTGCTTGAAAACCCACCAGACCGACTCCATGAATTCGGGGTCCATCGTCTTGTAGTCGTTCTCGAAGTCGACCCAGCGCCCGATGCGTTCCGTCAGCACTTCCCATTTTTCGGTATTGGCCTGGACCACCGATCTCGCCGCCTCATTGAAACGACCGACACCGTATTCAGCGATCGCCCTGGGGCCGGAGATACCCAATCTCTTCTCGACCTCCATCTCGATGGGGAGGCCGTGGGTGTCCCAGCCGAAGCGGCGCTCGACGCGGTAACCCCGCATCGTCCAATATCGGGGGACCATGTCCTTGATCACCCCGGCGAGGAGGTTGCCGTAATGCGGGCTCCCGGTGGGGAACGGGGGGCCGTCGTAGAAGATGTATTCGTTGTCGGCAGGACGGCGGCGCACCGATTCTGCGAAGGCATCGGTCTCACGCCAGAGCGCAAGCACACCTTGTTCCATCGCAGGGATGTCGACACCGGGCGTGACCCTGGTGAAAGCAGATCTATTCTCGGACAACTGGCAATCTCATTTGGGAGGGGCCAAGAATGGTAGGCGCATCGGTCCCGTTCCGATAAGTAATCGAGGAGCGAGGTGGAAGAACCGGTCAGGGCGGTGGAAGGTGGGTGTGAACTCTTGATCTGGGTCGTCCCCGGAGCCTCCCGGGATCAGATCACGGGTGTTCACGACGGGCGGATCAGAGTCCGGGTGACCGCCCCACCCGAGGGCGGCAGGGCCAACGACGCCGTCTGTCATATTCTCTCGCAGGCCATCGGCAAACCGGTCACTCTCCTCAGAGGAGCGACATCGAGGGCCAAGGTGGTGTTTGCCCGCGGCGCCACACCCGAGGGCATCCGTGGGAATCTTGGGTATTAGCCCGGGGTCTTGGTAGGGTTCCCGTCCTTTCACGAGGTAAACAAATGGCGCGCAAACTTGCCAAGTCAACATTGAACAAGTTCAAGCAGGTCCTTATCGACGAAAGAGAACGTCTCGACACCATGGTCGCCGACCACGAACGGGAGCGCGAAGAGGCCCGGATGACAGAGAGTGCGGCAGATCGCAGCCCGGACCCCGGGAACGCCGAAGCGGGCTCGATGAAGGCCGAGCTCGAGAAGGAGCTTTCCATCGAGTTGAACCTGATCGACCTGAGATCGAAAGTCGAACACGCGCTCAAACGGGTCGAAGCCGGCTCTTACGGTCTTTGCGAGCGCTGCGGCGAAGCGATCCCGGTAGCCCGGCTCGAAGTGTTGCCGTACACCGCATTCTGCGTGGACTGTTCGCGGCTCCGGTGACACGCCGCTACCTCCTGGCCGGAGGAATCGCCGGCATGGTGGTGGCTGTCGACCTGTTCACCAAGAGACTGGCTTCGATCAGGTTTGCCGACGAACCGCTCGAGGTGATTCCAGGGTTCCTGGAGTTCACCTATCACGAGAACCCTGGTGCGGCTTTCTCCCTGTTTCAGTCGGGTGGGCCGTTCCTGGCCGTGGCTGCTGTCGTGATCGTGGCAGTTCTGCTCTTCTCCCTGCGGACCGGGCGGCCGACGATCGAGGTGGTCGCCTACGGATTCGTGATGGGTGGTGCTCTCGGAAACCTCGCAGACCGCTTCTTCCGGGGTGACGGGTGGGTGGATGGCAAGGTCATCGACTGGATCAGCCTCTGGTTCATCCCAACATTCAATATCGCCGACGCCTCGATAACGGTTGCCGTGACATTGCTGGTGATTGGTGCATGGATTCACCGCTGACAATTGTCGTCCCTGACGATCTCGATAGGGAGCGGCTCGATCGTGCTCTGGCTGTGTTGCTGGGAGTGAGCAGGGCGGCCGCGCGGTATCTGGTCGACGAGGGCGTCGAGGTCGACGGGGTATTGTCCAAACCGAATACAAAGGTGAGGGCTGGTTCGAGAATCGTCGCTCCTCCGCTGCGAAAGCCGGTGGCGATGCTTGCCGAAGCGATCGACCTGAAAGTCCTCTATGAGGACGATGCCCTTGTCGTAATCGACAAGCCTGCCGGACTGGTGGTTCACCCGGGCACCGGGCAGATGACCGGAACTCTGGCCGCGGGGCTTCTCCACCGTTACCCGGAGTTGGAGGGTGTCGGGGCGGAGGAACGCTGGGGGCTGGTCCACAGGCTGGACAAAGACACCTCCGGGGCGATCCTGGTCGGGCGGACCCAGGAAGCGTTCGAGTCGTTGACGGCCCAGTTGCGCGCCCGTGAGATCCGTCGGGAGTACCTGGCCCTGGTCGAAGGGGTGCTGAAACCACCGACCGGGACCATCGAGGCCCCGATCGGGCGCGATCCACAGACGCCGACCCGGCGTGCCGTGGCCCGCGATGGGAAACCTGCAAGGACCCATTACCGGGTCGAAACCAATTATCCCGAGCGCGACCTGGCGCTGGTCAGGGTCACCCTCGAGACCGGACGGACCCATCAGATCAGAGTCCATTTCGCGGCGATCGGGCATCCGGTGGCGGGCGATCCCACCTACGGTTCACGTCGCGAGGCAGGACTCACCCCGAGGATCTTCCTCCATGCCGGCGAGCTCAGTTTCGCCCACCCCGTCACCGGCGAAACTGTGGTGGTGGCTTCACCACTGCCCGCGGACCTGTCGGCGGTCCTCTCCTCATTGGAAACGGCCGAAGATCATTAACTCTGACACCGCTCTACCGTTCCGTCCGTGAGTAACGAATCTGCCACCGCGGCACCTACTTGCTACCGGCACCCCGATCGGAACACGCTGCTCTCGTGCAGCCGGTGCGGGCGCCCGATTTGCTCGGACTGCTCGGTCGACGCCGCAGTTGGCCAGCGTTGTGTCGATTGTGTGCGTGAGGAGGGGACCCAGAGGGTGATACCGACCGGTCCGAGACGCACCGCAGCTTCGGCTGCCCCGGTGACCGTGACCCTGATTGGGATTGCGGTCGTGTTCTTTCTCCTCGGCATGTTCGGACTCGAAGATGTACTCGTCTCCAACCTGGCTCAAATCAACGCGGCGGTCGCGGCTGGAGAGTGGTGGCGTATCTTCACTGCGGCCCTCCTCCATGCATCGCTCACCCACCTCCTGTTCAACATGTGGGCGCTCTGGGTCCTTGGTCCGCAGGTGGAACGGGGCGTCGGAGTCGGCCCATACCTTGCGATGTACATCGCATCCGCCGGTGTTGGGGGAGCGGTCGCATTCCACTTCGGCGGTCCCTTCGACGTCGGCGTGGGCGCCTCCGGGGCAATATTCGGGCTGTTCGGCGTTTGGCTCAATTGGGGGATCCGCCGCAGGAACACGATGCAGGGCCGGGCGATTCTCTCCCAGATGGGATTCCTCCTCTTCATCAATGCCGCTATTCCATTCCTGATACCCAACATCAGCTGGCAGGCGCATCTCGGAGGCCTCATCGCCGGCTTTCTCATCAGCGAGGTCTGGTCGAGAATCCGCGGGCCGCAGACCAACCTGTATCGAACCCTGGTCGGCGTCCTCTTCGCCGTCCTGGCGGTTGTGTCAGTTCTCTGAATCGCACTACCTTGGCCGTCCGGGGATCGGTGGCATGAGAGGGTCTTGCTGCTAAGTTCGAGAAACTACAACCATGTAACTTCGAGAGTCACCAAGAACGTGTCGTTTGCCCATCTCCATCTTCATACCGAGTATTCGATGCTCGACGGCGCGGCGAGAATCGACGACGTGGTGCGGGCGGCCGCCGAAGACGGTCAGCCGGCGATAGGGATCACCGACCACGGTGTCATGTATGGGGTGGTTGACTTCGTCAGGGCGGCACGTGCCCACGACATCAAGCCGATCATCGGGATCGAGGCATACTTCACAGACGGCAAGCGAACCGATCGGCCGGTCGGCGACGCCAACAAACGCTTCCACATGAACCTCCTGGCCGAGAACGAAACCGGATATCGCAACCTGCTCCAGCTGAGCTCGAGGGCGTACCTGGAGGGCTACTACTACAAGCCGCGTATGGATTGGGACCTGATCAGCGAGCACTCCGCCGGGATCATTGCCACCTCCGGATGTTTGGGTGGGTTGGTCCCGCAGCTTCTCGCCCCCGACGCCGGCGAGGAAGGCAACAAAGGACAGATCAGGGACTTCGACGCTGCATTGGCCGCCGCGGGACGGTTCCAGGATGTCTTCGGCAAAGACAACTTCTTCATCGAGATCCAGGACCACGGTATCGAGGCACAGCGCAGGGTGATGCCCGATCTCCTGGAAATCGCCCGCCGGATCGATGCGCCGCTCCTCGCCACCAACGACGCCCACTACACGCGGCGGTCCGAGCACGACGCTCACGATGTCCTGCTCTGCATCCAGACCGGGTCATTGCGCAGTGACAGCAACCGGCTCCGCTTCGAGGGCAGCGAGCACTACCTGAAGACCGGTGCCGAGATGCGGGCGCTGTTCCCCAACGCCGAATATCCCGGAGCGTGCGACAACACGTTGCTGATCGCGGAGCGATCGGATGTGAACATCGAGTTCGGCAAGATCCTGCTTCCCCACTTCCCGGTACCTGCCGGAGAGACCGAGGTCACCTATCTGAGGCGCCTGGTCGATGCCGGTATCCACGAGCGCTACGGCCCGAGCCCGTCTGCTGTCGTCTCCGAGCGCGTCGAGCACGAGCTGAAGATCATCGAGGAGATGCAGTTCCCCGCCTACTTCATCATCGTCTGGGACCTGATGCGACACGCCCGGGAGAAGAAGATCAGGGTGGGCCCGGGCCGCGGCTCCGCGGCCGGGTCGATCGTGTCATATGCCCTCAAGATCACCGACATCGACCCGCTCGAATACGGCCTGATCTTCGAGCGGTTCCTCAACCCCGGCCGGCGCCAGATGCCTGACATCGACATGGACTTCGACGAGCGCTTCCGGGGGGAGATGATCCAATACGCCACCGAGAAGTACGGGGCGGACCGGGTCGCGCAGATCATCACCTTCTCCACCATCAAGGGCAAACAGGCGATCCGTGACGCCGCCCGGGTGCTCGGCCATCCGTACGGCCTCGGCGATCGCATCGCAAAGGAGATGCCCGCCTCGATCCTCGGCAAGGACCCAACTCTTACCCAGATCCTCGAACCACCCGACTCTGATGCGGAGGGCGAGGTCAGGGATTGGTACGCCAATGCGCAGGGCTTGCGGACCATGATCGAGACCGACCCCGCCGCAGCAGAGATCGTCGAGGCGGCGCGCGGCCTCGAAGGCCTGCGTCGTCAGGACAGTATCCATGCCGCCGCGGTGGTAATCGCTCCCGAGCCGCTGATAAATATCGTCCCTATCCAGCAGAAGGGTGTCGACGCCGAGGTCGTCACCCAGTACGAGATGCACGGCGTCGAGGAACTCGGCCTGCTCAAGATGGACTTTCTCGGCCTGCGCAACCTCTCGATCATCGAGCGCTGCCTCGAGCTCGTCGAGCTGTCGACGGGGACCCGGCCCGACATCGACAACGTACCACTCGACGATGAAGAGACTTTCGAGTTGCTACGCGCAGCAGACACGATCGGGGTCTTCCAGCTCGAAGGCACCGCGATGAGGGCACTGATCCGCTCCCTCCAGCCCGACTCTTTCAACGACGTGATCGCCCTGGTCGCCCTGTACCGCCCCGGACCGATGGGGGCAAAGATGCACACCCTCTACGCAGACCGGAAGAACGGGCGGGTGGAAATCGAAGACCTTCACCCCGAAGTCACCGACATCCTCGCCGACACCTATCAGATCATGGTCTACCAGGAGCAGGTAATGCAGGTGGCCCAGAAGATGGCCGGGTATTCGATGGGGGATGCCGAGCAATTCCGTAAAGCAATGGGCAAGAAGATCAAGTCGGTGATGGCTGCCGAAGAGGAGAAGTTTGTCGCCGGCTGTCTGTCCCAGGGGCACAGCGAACAGGTCGGCCAGGAGATCTTCGAGCTGATCGGCCACTTCGCCGGTTACGGATTCAACAAGTCGCACAGCGCCGGGTACGGCTACGTCGCCTATCAGACCGCCTATCTCAAGGCGCACCACCGTGCCGAGTACCTCGCTGCTCTGCTCACGGCGACCAAGTCGAACAAAGATCGCACCGCCATCTACCTCAACGACTGTCGCCAGCATTCGATCGAGGTCCTGGTCCCTGACATCAACGAGTCGTACTCCGACTTCACAGTCCACCAGGGCCGGATCCGATTCGGGCTCTCGGCGATACGCAACGTCGGCGAGGCGGTGGTCGAGAAGATTGTCGAGGCCCGAAAGGATGCGCCTTTTAAGTCGTTCCTTGATTTTGTGAACCGGGTCGACCCTTCGGCGCTGAACAAGCGAGCGATCGAGTCGTTGATCAAGGCGGGGGCATTCGATGGTGTCGGTCAACCCCGTAAGGGCTTGATGCTGGTTCATGAACAGATTCTCGAAGCGACACTGGAACGCCGCCGCAACGAGGAGATGGGGCAATATTCGTTGTTTGCCGAAGCGGCCGACGACGAGTCGTCCCCGACCTTTGAGGTGCCCGATCAACGCTGGGATCAGAAGATCAGGCTCGGCTTCGAAAAAGAGATGCTCGGGCTCTACGTATCCGATCACCCGCTGCTTGCCGTTGGCCCGTCACTGGAGGCGGCCACCACTGTGGCCCTGGCCGAGTTGGCCGACCATCCGGACAAGTCTAAGGCGACAATCGGGGGCATCGTCGGGGCCATCACCCGCCGCTGGACCAAGAACGGTGATCCCATGATCTTCTTCCAGCTCGAAGGGCTGGAGGGCTCGGTGGAGGTTCTCGGTTTCCCGAGGACGGTCAAAGAGCACGGCCACCTGATCGTCGAAGACGCGGTGCTGCTGATCAACGGGCATATCGACAACCGCGGCGATGACGTCAAGTTCGTGGCGAGAGAGATCAAAGAGCTGGAGATACGCGACGACTCGACCATCCGACTCCGGGTGCCCGCAGCTCGACTTACGCCCGAAGTGGTCTCCCAACTCAAATCCATTCTCTCCAACCACCCCGGCCCTGCGGGTGTGTTTTTGCATATGACCAACAACGGGTCGGAAAAGGTGATGCGACTGAGCGATTCGCACAAAGTCGAGCCCCGTTCTGCGCTGATGGCAGAACTCAAAGAGCTGCTCGGACCAAGCGCGATTATCTGAGGATCGCTACGTGCGGCGCAGAGAGCGAGCGGCGACGTCGATCAGCGTCGATGACCGCCCGTGGCGCCGCCCGAGGAGGTAAGAGGTGATGGCCAGGGTGGCCCCACCAGCTGCGAGTGAGCTGAGGGCGACGGCCCGCTTGGTCTTTCTCGCGAAGATCACCACCGGCCAGCCCCGCTCGTGAGCGATGTCGTTCAAGGCCCCGTCGGGGTTGACCGCCACCGGATGCCCGACCAATTCCATCATCGGCAAGTCCGACACCGAGTCGGAGTAGGCGTAGCTCCGTTCCAGGTCGTATCCATGCTCAGCGGCGAGTTTCTCGACGGTTGCTGCTTTGCCCGGCCCGTACATGAAAGGCCCATCGAGCTCGCCGGTATAGTGGCCGTCGACGACCCGCCCGCGGGTGCCCAGGCCGCCGGTCATGCCCAGCGAAGCGGCCAGCGGTTCGACCACCACCGAAGGTGATGCCGAGACTATGAACGTGGCACGCCCGGCTTCTTTGTGCATCTTCACGAGCTTCTTCGACTCGGGCCGCACCTGGGACACCAGCCGTGGCAGCACAGCGACTCCAAGCAAGTCCAGCGCGTCTGCAGGTGCACCTTCGATACGGGAGAGGAAAGCGGTCTTGGTCTCGTCGGACGACTCACCTTTGTCGCCCAGAATCACGAAAGTCAACGCAGATGTGACCCAGGACATCACTTCCTTGTTTCCGGCCAGGCCCTGTCGCCATGCTTCCACGCCGATGGGAAGGGCGGAGGTGCCCGATATCAAGGTCCGGTCGAGATCGAAGAAAGCAGCTGAAGCTGTCATCCGCGCCCAGCTTAAGGCACCTCGAGCAGTCCGTCAGGAAGCGCTTCGGCGCTTTCGATCAGCCGACCCAGCCCGTTGAGGTCGTTTGGAGGCTCGGGAACCCACGGGATGGTGGCCACGTGCGCCCGGTTGATCGCGGCGAACCCGGCACGGGCGTCGCTTTGCCTCAGGCTCTCGGCTCCCCAGCGCGCCACGTTCTCGGCCAGTTCCCGCCCCAGATCATCAGGTGGCTCGAACCCGCTCCACGCCGTAGGGAGAGTCCTGTTGAAGATCACTGCGGCGGGGGTTCCGCCCACCTCGGGCAGTTCCCGGTAGAACCGCATGGCCTCGGCAATCGGGGCAGGGTCGGCTGTCGTCACCACCAGGATCGTCGCCCGCCCCATCAACGCTTCGATCTGTCTGCCCCGGTCGGAGACACCGTCATAAGTCGTCCGCAGGTCGAGAAGGAATTCTGCGACCCTTTCCAGCAGATCGGACCCGAGTACCGAATCGGCAATGCGGAGAAACGGCCGCCCAGCCCGCCTGTAGAGAAAACGACCGGGAAGCGGCCCACCCGTAAGCCACCGGAGCAGCCTCCCGCCGACGAGGTCGGCCATCTGGGCCGGAGCCGTGAAGAAGTCGATCCCACCAGCGGACGGGGGAGTGTCCACCACAACGATGTCCCACGCTCCTGCTTCGACAAAGGTGGCTGCCTGGTCGGCCGCCGCATACGACTGCGAGGCGGGGAAGTGCTGGCTGGCCGCAATGAAGAACTCGTTGTTCACGAGCCGGTCGGCGACTTCGGGGTCGGCATGTTTGGTGGCCACCGAACGCCAAGAGAGGGAGGCATCGAGCATTGCTGCCCAGAGGTTGGGCTCTTCGGGGTGTGGTTGGGGTTCAGGCCCGAGGTCTTCGTCGACCCCGAGGGCTGAGGCAAGCCGCCGCGCCGGATCGACGGTGAGGACGAGTGTCCGCAGCCCCGAGCGCGCGGCCTTCACTCCGAGCGCGGCGGACACCGTTGTCTTCCCCACCCCTCCCGCGCCGGTCACCAGTATCGCCTTGGTCACAGGCTCGCCTCGAGCTCGTCGGAGAGGCGGGCCGCAACTTCACTCGGGGTGAGCAGGCCGAACAAGTAGGGGAGGGCCAGGTCGGGCTTGAGACGCTTTAGCCAATGTTGTTGTTCCGTGTAGACGGCACGGTGATGGATTGCTGCGTCCCTCACCGGCCCCGTGCCCGACGGCTTCGCCGAAAGCTTGCTCACCAGCCTGTTGGTGATGACTGTCGGTGGGGCCAAGAGCTCGTTCTGCTCGAGCCACTCCAGTGTCTGTGCGGTCTCAGTGGTCGGCAGCTCCTCCGCCAGATTCACCAGTACCAGCCGGGTCACGGCCGGATTGCTCAGCGTGTCGCCCATCCAGGCCGCCTGCCTCTGGATGCGCCCGGTCGGTACCAGTTCAGCGATGGAAAGAGGAGCCCGCAGATACGAGCCGATCTGACCGGTAGGCGGAGCGTCGGCCACGACCAGGTCCCACTTTTGCTCCCGCACCTCCCAGAGGACCTTTCCAATCGAAATGATCTCCCGCACCGCAGGGGCCGCGGTGGCGAGGGCGTCAAAAGCCCGCGCCAGGGGACTGAGGGTCTTCAAACCCCGGATCGACAGCTGCAGGGTCAGGTATTCGATGAGAGCGTCGGAACGCACGATCCTCATGGCGAAGAGGTCGGGGCGAACCTCGCGAGGGGTGAACTCGAGGCCGCCAACACCGAGATGGGCGCTCAGGCCGGCGGATTCGCCCATGTCGATGAGGAGAACCTTCTTCCCCTGCCGGGTGGCCAACTGGGCGAGGGCCGCGGACACCGCGGATTTGCCCACCCCGCCTTTGCCCGAAACGACCAGCAGCCGCCTGTCGAGCACGCTCAGTCCGGGAGCTTGAGCGGGATGGTGAGCACCAGACTCCCGTCTTCGACCGACCAGCTGGCCTTGGAGATCAGAAGGAAGTCGGTGTAGTCGGTCTCAGCCTGCTGGACGAACTTCTTGCGCTCTTCGCCGGCAACAGGTGGGAGCGGCCGATCCTTGACCGCTTCGGCCCGTCGCCCGAACCGCTCGATCATCTTGTCCACATCTAATTGGGCCATGCCTCGAAGGGTAACGGTTCGAACCAGCTTGCGGTTTTCTGTCCTCCCGCTTGCGGAAGCGGCTGTTCCTGCACCCGCGTTTTTGACTGTCCTCCCGCTTGCGGGAGGAAGGTTCCTGCGCCCGACGAAGGAGGGCGGAGGTAGGAGGG
>JBBDMR010000044.1:0-5740 GCA_040878225.1 Acidimicrobiia bacterium | reverse complement strand
TTCGACTTCGTCTCTGGGGGAACAGCTTCGCGAACCTTCCTCCCGCAAGCGGGAGTGCAGTGTCTCCCCAACTAGCCTCACTCGGGTGAAGATCAACGTTGTCACCATGTTTCCCGAGTTTTTTGCGGGGATTCTCGACCTTTCCATCGTGGGGAGGGCGATCGAGTCGGGGTCACTCGAGGTGGAGTTGGTCCAGCTGCGCGACTACGGGTTGGGCAAGCACCGTCAACTCGACGACGCTCCGTTCGGGGGTGGCCCGGGGATGGTGATGAGGGTGGAGCCCCTCGCCGCCGCCCTCCGGCCTCTAGCCGGCACCCACCGGGTACTGCTCACCCCTTCGGGATCGCCGATCAACCAGGAGACGTTGGACCGCTGGGCTGGGACAGAGGCGCTCACCCTCGTCTGTGGGCGCTATGAGGGGGTCGACCAGCGTGTGGCCGACAACTACATCGAGGAAGAAGCCTCGTTGGGCGACTTCGTGCTCGCCGGCGGTGAGGTGGCGGCCGCCGCGGTGATCGAGGGTGTTGCCCGTCTCCTCCCGGGCGTGGTCGGCAACCCGGAGTCGACCCGCACCGAGTCCTTCCGCGATGGGCTGCTCGAAGAGCCTGTTTACACCCGCCCGGCGGAGTTCGAAGGGGATTCGGTCCCCGAGGTGCTCCTATCCGGGGATCACGCCCGGATCGAGGAATGGCGGCTCAGCCAGCGACGGGAGAGGACCAGGCAACGACGCCCCGACTTGTACTCAGATGGCGAGAATTCTGAGAACTGATACAATTGCGTTTCGCCGGACAGATTCGACACACCGGCATCTTTTAGGAGTTCCCATGAACCATCTTGAGGCCGTTGAGAGCGCGCACCTGCGCGACGACATCCCCGACTTCCGACCTGGCGACACAGTGCGTGTCGACGTGCGTGTCGTGGAAGCGGGACGGGAGCGGATCCAGGCGTTCGAAGGCGTGGTGATCGCCCGCAATGGCAGCGGGATCCGAGCCTCCTTCACAGTGCGCAAGATCAGTTTCGGTGTCGGCGTCGAGCGTGTCTTCCCGCTCCATGCCCCGATAATCTCCTCGATTCAAGTGCTCCGCCGTGGCGATGTCCGCCGCTCCAAGCTCTATTACCTGCGTGACCGTGTCGGCAAGTCGGCTCGTATCAAGGAGCTGCGGGACTGACCGCTCAAGAGCACACCGACGATATCGGAGAACCCACCGACGAAACGCCGCCGCCTCCAAAGCGTCGGCGTTCGTTTTGGGCCGAGCTTCCCGGGCTGCTGCTCACCGCCCTTGTCATCGCGGTGGTAGTGAAGACGTTTCTGATTCAACCCTTCTGGATTCCCTCGGTCTCGATGGAACCGACCATCCAGGTGAACGACCGGGTGATGGTGAACAAGCTGGCGTATCGGTTCGGTGACGTCGGCAGGGGAGACATCGTCGTCTTCACCAACCCGATGGAACCTGAGAGCACTGAGACCATTCCCGAAGCGGTGATCCGTTCGGTCCTCGAAGCCGTCGGCATCAGGACCAGAGGGCTCGACGACCTGATCAAGAGAGTGATCGCGCTGCCAGGCGAGACACTCGAAATCAAGGATGGCGAGATGTTGATCAACGGCTCACCGATCGCCGAGGGGTACACCGATGCCAGCTTCCTCCCCGACTTCGGCCCTGTCGTGATCCCTGCCGACTCGGTTTTCGTGATGGGTGACAACCGTGACGAGAGCTTCGACAGCAGGCGATTCGGCCCTATCCCGATCGACCACGTCATCGGTCGAGCGTTTGTGGTGATCTGGCCCCTTTCCCGCTTCGGCGGGATCTGAGCGACGGGCAACTGACCACAAACAAAACCCGGATTTTTTCATCGCGGACGCCGGTTTTGGATGTATAGATATCCGGTCGGCATATCATCGGCACGCACCATCGTGTTTGAGGAGACCATGGAAGAAGATCTGGAGCGTTACGAAACCGAGGTCGAGCTAAAGATCTACCAGGAGTACAGGGATGTGCTCCCGATGTTCAAGTATGTCGTCGAGACCGAGCGCAGGTTCTATCTCGCCAACCAGGTGAACCTCGAGGTCCGATCGACTAACGGCTCCATGTTCTTCGAGGTGGAAATGAACGATGCTTGGGTATGGGACATGTTCCGACCCGCCCGTTTCCTGTCTTCCGTAAAGGTCCTGACCTTCCGCGACGTAAACATCGAAGAAGTCGACCAGCAGGAAATCCCGATTTAGCACGTTTGACCACCGGAGAGTTTGGCGAGTTCCTTGCCTGCCTCTACCTGGACGAACAGGGCCTCGAGATCGTCTCCCGCAACGTGGTTGTCGCCGGGGGCGAAGTCGACATCGTTGCTCGTGACCATTCCACTCCGGTTGTTGTCGAAGTTCGCACGCTCACCGGCAGCTACCACCCCCTCGACGCAATCGACGGAGACAAGCGGGCACGGGTGCGACGCCTGGCTCGGGCTCTCGGGATACGGCGTTGTGACCTGATCGGAGTCGGCATCCACCAAGACCACTACGTGGTGCACTGGGAGCTGAACGCGATTTGAATTCTGGCACGGGTAGCCTGCTTCCGGTGACTGTGGAAATCGCGATCGAGGTGAGGGGACTCGTCAAGGATTACGGGCGAATCCGCGCCCTCGATGGTCTCGACTTCGAGATCGAAGCGGGAAAGCTCACCGGTTTCCTCGGCCCCAATGGCGCCGGCAAGACCACCACATTTCGGTCTCTGCTCGGGTTGTCCAGGCCGGACGAGGGGGAGATGACTGTCCTCGGCCATTCGATACCGCGCGATTTGCCCAAGCTCGTCAAGGAAGTCGGCGCCATTGTCGAAGAACCCGGCCTGATCAAGTCGATCACCGGCAGGCGTAATCTGAAGGTGGCGGCTGACACTCTAGGCCGCGGCCACGATCGCATCGATGAGTTGCTCGCTTTCGTCGAGTTGACGGGCGATGCCAATCGCAACGTCGATCAATACTCGAAGGGGATGCGACAGCGCCTGGCCCTTGCTGCGGCCCTGCTCGGCTCGCCCCGCATCCTCTTTCTCGACGAGCCCCTCGACGGGCTCGACCCTGCCGGCCAGCACGCCTTCCGGGCCCGACTCCGCCAGCTGGCAGAGTCCGGGACAACCGTTGTGGTATCCAGCCACGATCTTGCCGACGTCGAGGCCCTCGCTGACAACGTCGTCGTCATCGACAGAGGGAAGCTGGTCGTCCAGGGCCCGCTCGAGTCCCTTCTCAGCGGCGTGGCCACGCGGGTCGAAGTTGTCGATCCCTCAGGGGCCGCAGGAGTACTGCGTCAGGCAGGCTTTGAAGTGACCGAGGGGGAAACGTCGATCGTCGTCTCGGGGAGCGATGGCTCCGGGATCATCCGGGCACTCACCGACCAGGGGATCTACCCCTCCGAGGTGAAGTCGGCGCGGGACACCCTCGAATCGGTGTTCCTCGGAATGACGGAGACCCGGGAGTGATCGGGCTGCTCAAGGCCGAGGTGACCAAGCTGACCGGGCGCAAGCTGTACCCGGTGATGATCCTGATCATCGTAATTTTCACCGGATTGGCAGCTTTCTTCCTGATGATCTTCGGTCAGATATTCGAGGGGGCCGCCACCGAAGGCCTGCCGGTGCTCGAAAAACCGGACGCGTACTTTCTGGGAATCCAACAGGTAGTTGGCCAGACCTGGTTCCCGCTGATCCTGGCGGTTGTGATCCTCGGCGGTGAGCTCGCTTCGACGATCTGGGCGACAACCCTCACCCGGGAGTCCCGGAAGACCTGGCAGATCGCAGCCCGTCTCATCGTGTTCACCGTTGCCAGCTGGGTGGCGATGCTGATCGGGATTGCGGTCTGGACTGCAATGGCAGCGTTGTTTGCAAAGGGCACCGGCGGTCCTTCCGTGGTTGATTGGCTCAACGTGGTCTGGAAGGTCGGAGTAAGCCAGCTGGCCTGGGTCTCGCTCGGCATCGGTTTCGTTTCACTGCTCCGCTCGGTCGGACCGGCGATCGGCGCCGTGATCGCTCTGTCCTTCGGTGAAAGCCTGCTGGTCCTGTGGCGCCCCTATCAGAACGTTTCCCTCACCGGCGCGACAACCGGGATTTTCGGTGACTTCGGCCTCGATGGCATAGCCAGCATGTTCCTGCCCGGTCCGGTCAGCACCCTCCATGCCGTGGCGATCATCGTCGGGTGGACGGTGCTCGGGCTGCTACTGACGTGGTGGGGCTTGAATCGTCGGGACGCCTGAGGCCCCGAACCTCCGTCTCATCTCCTTGTGCCAGCAACCGTGGTGCCAGTGGCGGCGTAAGTCCGGGGCGTCATCGGGCACGACCACGAGGTGGAAGGTCCCTTCAGGAATCGATTGGCTGCAACCCGGGCAGATGTAGGCCTTCCGCGCCGCATACGGCTGAATCGGGCTGACTGTCACCCCGAGAAGATCGCCCATAACACCAATGCAATAGCCGAACCGACCGCAAGAATCACCATGACGATGTCGACCGCAGACCGGTCCTGTTCACGAAAAGGGTTGAAGCCCATGCTGTGAACGGTAACTGCGATTCGATTTGTCTACCGTCTTGTCCGTGGATTGGCTGAGTACACAGGACATAGACGGGGTTCGTTGGTTGACGCTCGACCGGCCCGAACGGAAGAACGCAGTGCCCATGGACGGTTGGTCCGACCTGACCGCTGCCTTCCGTGAATTCGAGGGCTCCGATTCGAGGGTTCTGGTGCTGACCGGCTCCGGCGGGGACTTCTGCGCGGGCGCCGACCTCGACCCCTCCCGGATCGACACCATCCAGACCGTCACCGCCCGGCATCGGAGGATGAAGATCGTCTCCGAGGCCGCGCTGACATTGCACCGGCTCACCAAGCCCACCATCGCCGCCGTCGACGGTGTAGCAGTCGGCGCCGGGATGAATCTCGCTCTCGGATGCGACGTTGTGGTCGCCACGACGAGGGCGCGTTTCGCAGAGATCTTCGTCCACCGCGGGCTCACTCTCGACTTCGGCGGGAGCTGGTTGCTGCCCCGAATCGTCGGCATGCAGCGGGCCAAGGAGCTGGCCCTGAGCGGTCGGATCGTCGAAGCCGAGGAGGCATTGCGGATCGGGCTTGTCACTGCCGTCGTCGAGCCCGGCGATCTCCGTCGGGCAGCTTCGGAGATGGCCGCCTCATTCCTCGCTGGCGCCCCGAGAGCGCAGATGTTTTCCAAGCAGGCGCTCAATGCGTCGTTTGAGATGTCGCTCGCCGATGCGCTGAGCTGGGAGGGGCAGTCCCAGGCGATACTCCTCGGTACCGAAGACGCCGCAGAAGGCATTCTTTCGTTCCTCGAAAAGCGCGACCCCGAATGGACCGGTCGTTGAGCCGTCGATGACACAGATGGCATTGGCGGCGCCCTCGCGAATCGCCGTCTCCGCAGGGGAGGCCGTGGTCGGGATGGGAGGCACCGCTGCCGATGCGGCAGTGGTTATGGCCCTGGTCGCGATGTGCACCGAGCCCGGTGTCTGTGCTCCCGGGGCCGGTGGGTATGTCACCGTCGATGCCGGCGACGGTTCGCCGGTCGTCATCGACGGCTACATGGCGGTCCCGGGCCTCGGCTTCTCTGGCGACGTGATCAGCGAATCGGTGACGATGGAGTATGGCGGGGGAGTGACCACACTGGTCGGTCCAGGCACGATCGGGGTGCCTGGCTCATTCGCCGCGCTCTCGGCGGCATCGGAGCGTTACGGGCACTTGCCCTGGTCGGATCTGATGGGTCTGG
>JBBDMR010000043.1:0-1127 GCA_040878225.1 Acidimicrobiia bacterium | reverse complement strand
TTGAGAGGGTAAGGGCATATGTGAACTTCCGGTATGGTTTTGGCGTCAAAACTAGTACCATGTAACCTTTGAAAGTGCGGGTCTATACTGTACCTTTCATGGCAAATCCTAAAGGAGGGATATGTCATGAAACGCTACCGGGTAACGCTCACCCCTAAGGAGCGCGAGGATCTCGAAGCCTTAACGAGGACCAACAAGACCAACGCGAAGCGATTTCTCTATGCACGCGCCCTGCTCCTTTGTGATGCCGGCCCGGAGGGGTCGGCGTGGACGGTGGCTGACGTCGCCGAGGCAATGGGTGTGAGCGTCCGGTCAATCGAGCACCTAAAGAAACGGTTCGTTGAAGAAGGCCTGGACGCCGCCCTCGAGCGCAAGAAGCCGGACCGGTCGCCCCGTGAGATCATCTTTGACGGCGCCTTCGAGGCCCGCGTTATTGCCCTCGCGTGCTCGGAGCCGCCTGAAGGCCGCCGCCGCTGGACCGTTCGGCTTCTGGCCGAAAAAGCGGTAGAAATAGAACTCGCGCCCAGCGTCTCGCACATGACGGTGCAGCGCGTTTTAAAAAAAACGAATTTAAGCCTCACCGATTTGAGTACTGGAAGATCCCGCCGGAAGCGAACGCCGCGTTCGTAGCGGCGATGGAAGACGTTCTGGTGGTCTACGCCCTTCCCTACGATCCTCTTTACCCCGTCGTCTGTATGGACGAATCCTGCAAGCAGCTCGTCGGCGAGGTCGAGGAGGCGATCCCTGCCATGCCGGGACAAGTCGCCCGCATCGACTACGAGTACGTTCGAAACGGCGTTGCCCAGATCTTTCTGGAGGTCGAGCCGCTCGCGGGACGACGTCACGTGGAGGCTCACGAGCGGAGAACGATGGTCGACTGGGCTCATTGGATCAAAGGTATGCTCGAGGAGCGCTACCCTGAAGCCATTCGTGTGCGCCTCGTGTTGGACAACTTGAATACGCATACTGCAGCTTCGCTCTACGAGGCGTTCGAGCCGGAAGAGGCAAGGCGCCTCGTCGAACGAATCGAGTTTCACCCTACTCCCAAGCGTGGAAGCTGGCTGAATGTCGCCGAGTGCGAGCTCAGCGTCCTCGGAGGCCAGTGTATCAACCGACGGATTCCCGAC
>JBBDMR010000042.1:0-30856 GCA_040878225.1 Acidimicrobiia bacterium | reverse complement strand
GGCCGGGGTCAGGCGGTCGGCTCGGACCAGAGGCAAATCAGATCCGATCGACGCTTTGGCGGTGGCCCGTGCCGCCCTCCGAGAACCCGACCTTCCGACCGCCCGGTTAGATGGGCATTCCCGGGAGGTGAAACTGTTGGTCGACTACCGAGAAGCGGTGGTCAAGGAAAGAACCGCAGCTCAGAACCGGTTGAGGTGGCGGCTCCACGAACTCGACCCAACATTCGATCCGCCTCCTGGTTCGCTGGACAGATACTGTGTCCTCGACGAAGTGGCAGTCCTTCTTGAAGGGCACACCGGCATCACCGCCGAATTGGCCCGCCGGGAAGTGTCCCGGATCCGTGACATCACCACCGAAGCCAACCAACTGGAAAAAGAGATCACCAGTCGGGTGAGAGCCATTGCTCCCTCGCTGGTCGAACTGGTCGGATGCGGCGGGCTGACCGCAGCCAAACTGGTCGGCGAAGCCGCCGACATCACCCGGTTCAAAAACCGGGACGCCTACGCCATGTTCGCCGGGACCGCACCCATCCCCGTCTGGTCCGCCAACAACCAGCGGTTCCGACTCAACCGAGGCGGCAACCGCCAAACCAACGCTGCCATCCACCGCATCGCTGTCACCCAAATCCGTTGCCACCCCGACGCCAAAGCATTCATGGCTCGCCGTCTCGCCACAGGAGACACCAAAAAAGAAGCACTCCGAGCCCTCAAACGACGCCTCACCGACGTTGTCTACAGAACCATGATCAAAGACACACAACACCAACTAGCCAACGCCGCTTGACATAGGAGAAACGCAAGCGGAGGGAGAGACGCGTAGAGAGGTACTCCCCCTTTTCGGCTGTTCCCCCGGAGACGAAGTCGAACGGGGGAAAGGTCCCTGTCGGCCCGAAGGGCCGAGAGGTAAGGGGGACTGAGACTCTCCAGGTTGAGATCAAGACGCGACTCGGAAGGCGCGCTTGAGCTCCGTTGGTGAGATCTCTCCACCCTCGTCGCCGGCCCTGCCGGTCCGGCGCCACTCCCTCCGCAAGCGGAGGGAGAGTTGTAAACGGAGGGAGAATTACTTGATGATCTCCAACAGGAGGTCGATGCGGTCGGTGACTATGCCGTCTACGCCCATTTCGATCAGTTCCTGCATCTGGTTCGGGTCGTTGATGGTCCACACGTGCACCTGCAGCCCCCGGGCGTGGGCCGCGTCAACGAGTTTGCGGTCGACCACACGCACTCCCCTCCTCTGCAGCGGCAGTTGCAGGGCGCTGCCCGGGCCGGACAGCCCCTGCCCGACCCGGGAAGCGAGAAGCCACGACCTGGCTCTCGCCGAACCGACCGACGTCGGCACAGTCCCGTGGGTCAGATCTCGGAAACGGGCGAGACGGGCATCGGAGAAGCTACCGACGATCAGCCGCTCGCCGATGTTGAGCCTGTGGACCAGGTCGGCCATCGGCTCGACGACTGCGTCTTCTTTGAGGTCGACCACGACATGGATGTCGGGGAAGGAGGTGGCCGGTTCCTCAAAGGTCGGGATGCGCGCCCCGACC
The DNA here is from genome assembly GCA_040878225.1 of Acidimicrobiia bacterium. Lineage (GTDB taxonomy): Bacteria > Actinomycetota > Acidimicrobiia > Spongiisociales > ZC4RG35 > MA-ANB-1. The sequence goes on along the minus strand of JBBDMR010000042.1, from coordinate 29,318 downwards.
GACCGGAACGGATACCCCTCAGGTGTGGCATGCCCGAAACCGGCGTCGAGCGCGGCAATTTCCTGGCTGGTGTATTGGGAGAAAGGCCCGGAGGCATTCGTAGTGCGGTCTACGGAGGCGTCGTGAATGCAGTGGACGACCCCGTCTGCGGTCACCCGAACGTCGGTTTCGATGTGACGGGCCCCGACTTCGAAAGCCGCGGAAAAAGCGAGCATCGTGTTCTCTGGCCACAAATGCCGGCTCCCCCGATGGGCAATGGCCACCGGAGGATTCCATCTGTCGGGGTCGAGCATGCCTACAAAGTAATAGGCCCCGTCCGTGGACGGGGCCTATCGGTTTGAGAGTCGGTTTCAGTTACTCGGCAACCCTGTCCTTCAGGCCCTTGGCGGCCGAAAAGTGAGCGTAGTTCTTGGCGGCAATGGTGATTGTCGCACCGGTTGCCGGGTTGCGACCCTGGCGCTCCGAGCGCCGCTTCAGGGTGAAATTGCCAAACCCGCTGATGTTTACCTTGCGGCCCGCGTCAAGTTCGACGGCAATAATTCCTTCGCCATCTTTCGTGGAGAAGATGTGCTCCACAATCTCAGCAGCCTTGGCCTTCGAGATGTCCGCCTTGTCGGCGAGCTTATCTGCCATCTCAGATTTGTTCACGTGCCCCTCCTTAGGGTCGACGATTGACGTCGTCGGTATTGGCGACGATGCACCAACGATAGGCGAAACCTGCGTAATTCCCTGACATTCCCGTGTCTTATGTACGCTGACGCACCGGAGGATTATGAACGTAACCTACGAACTCGACGCCGACATCGCCATCGTCACGCTCAACCGACCCGACTCCTTCAACGCGATCACCGGCGACCTCACCGCCGAATTGGCCGGAGCAATGGCGCGTGCGGGCGACGAAGCCCGGGCTGTCATCGTTACCGGGGCAGGGAAAGCATTCTGCGCCGGGGCCGACCTTGCCGAGATCGCGGCCGGCTACGAGCGGGACGGCCCGCAACTCGGCTCGGTGCTGGACCGTAACTTCCACCCTGCCGTCCACGCCCTCCTCGACGCCCCGGTACCCACGGTTGCTGCGATCAACGGCGCCGCCGCGGGAGCGGGCCTCGGCCTCGCCCTGGCGTGTGACTTGCGGGTTATGAGCGAGAGCGCCTTTCTGATGTCGGCTTTTGCCGGTATCGGCCTTGCCCCCGACAGCGGAACCACCTGGTGGCTCCCGCATCACCTCGGCGTGTCCCGTGCCCTGGAGATAACCCTCACCAACCGACGAGTTCCGGCCGACGAGGCAAAAGAACTGGGGCTCTCCCTCGACACCGTCGGGCCCGACCAGCTCATTGCGAAAGCAAGAGAATATGCAACCGCACTTGCCGATCTACCCACAGACGCATTGGTCACCACCCGGCATCTGATCCGTCAGGCTGCAGGCACCGATTTCGACACCGCTCTTGAAAGGGAACGTACCGAACAGGACCGTCTCGGACGCAGCGCCGAGCATGCAGAAGGCGTCAGCGCATTCCTGGCCAAGCGGAAACCCGACTACCGGGTCCCGCAAAGTTCCGACTAGTTCCTGACGATGTAGACCTCGAGGTTGATCTTGCCTTCGGCTCCGGCGCCGAGAGCGACACCGATCTCGTTGTTGAGCCAGGCAAGGTCTTCGTTTCCAGTCTCGAAGACCAGCAACTCCCTGGGGTTGGCTGATCGATCCGGATTGGCGATCGAAACTCCTGTCCCCCGATAGGAGACCGCCTCGCGCTTCTCCCCGATTACCCCACGGATGTCGAGGGCCATGTTCCCGTCGCTGCGCACCGTTACGTAATCCATGCCGGTGACCGGGCGCTCCCCTTCCCAATGCTCCGATGTTGCGACACCGTTGAACGGGAAATCGATCCGCCTCCCGGCGGGGGCATCGCCGATCATCTTCATGCCGAGGTCGGCCTGGATGGTGCAGAAAAGCTCAAGATCGGGCACGGTTCTCCTTTGTCGGTTTGTGCAGTCTGGCACCGTAGCCGATCAGGCAGCGCCTGCTCACACGTAGCGGGCGAGGTAGCTTTCCAGCTGGGGAAACACCTGTTCGAGATAGATCATCGCCTCTTCGAGGGAGAGGGTGCGGGCTGCGTAGTTCATCAACATGAGCTGTCGCGCGGCGTGCAGCCCGTCGAGTTGCTCCTCGTCCTCGATCGGCCAGGTCGAGAACTGTTCGAATCCCTCCCGGAACGCGGTGCGGATCTCGTCCGTGCGCGGGGCGGCGCGCGAGGAGTAGAGGCAGACGGACACGTCCTGGGCCGGGGTGGCGACCATCACATCCTCGAAGTCGAAGGCGTAGAGACGGGTCCCGACCAGGTGCACGTTCCATTCGTGCAGGTCGCCGTGGACGATCTGCGGCTCGCCTTTCGCCCATGTGCTCTTGATGACTTCTTCCACGACGGGGATTACCTTTTCGATCAGCGCCCGCCTGGTGTGCCGGAAGAGGTGGTCGTAGTGGCCGTCGAAAATCACCAGGGGGTTCTGGCTCTCGTCGTAGTAGAAGACACGATCCCAATGGCGCAGATCGACGGGATCGTTCGGGAGCCAGGTCTTGCCATGCAGCTGGAGTTGCGCCGCCATCGCTCCGATCATCCGGTATGCAAAGGTTCCCGCGCCGACACCGACCGGGCTTCCCGGCACCCAGGTGAAGAGAACACAGGGGCGATTGTGCCCGGTCACCGGGTCCGCGATATCGGTGACGAACCGCCCGCTGGCGGTGGGGAGCGGCCGGACCAGGTCGAGGTCGGTGTCGCGGTTGAGCGCCACCAGCCATTCAGTCTCATAACGCAGGTTGGAGCGGGTGTTGGCGGATGGCGTCCCGACCCGGAGCACCATTTGTCGACCATCTCTGGCGATCACCCGGTACATCACATTCGAGTGTGTCGCCAGATGGGTGATTTCGCGAACATCCAGGTCATAGCGTTTCATGACCTGCTCGGCGAGCGGCTTCAATCGAGCCGCTTCTGTGGCGATGTGAGATGTATGCATAAGTGGGTGGGCAGCCCGGCCCGTACCTCATTGTGGTCAGTTTCAGTCGTAGATGTGGCAGAAGGGGACTAAAGGCCCAGCCTGCGGGTCGTACTTGGGGTGACTTCAGACGATCGATCGGGTGGCGGGTTCGGTGACCGCATCTCCCCGGCGCCGATGCCAGCGTTCCCAGAGAACCAGCATCGAGGGCAATACCAGCACCGCGCCGATCAGGCTGAGGGTGATCGCATACGCGGTCACCTGGCCCATCTGCTGGAACGGCTTCAATGTCGAAGTCACGAGGATCCCGAAACCGGCAGCGGTAGTGAACGCCGATCCGGCGAGCGCGCCACCTGTGTGCCGGGTGGTTGAGCGGATCGCTTCGTGAATGTCGGCAAACCGGCCCCGATCTTCCTCGAAGCGTCTCGCCATGTGGATCGTGTAGGGAACGCCGATACCTACGGCCAGTCCGGTCAGCGTTGCAGTCACCGGCCCGAAGGGAATCCCGGAAACGTACATGAGGCCGAAGGTCCACAAGACGACAAATGCCACCGGTGCCATCGTGATGACCCCGAGGAACGGGCGCCGGTTCTCGAACCAGAAATTGATGACGAGGACGATGGTGGCGGCAAACAGCGTGATGATCAGAGAGGTCACCTGCGATGACGAGAGGGAATTGACAATGACCCCGCTGATGATGTTCTGTGAAGTCGCCGTTGCTTCGAGTCCGGCTGCTTCCACGGGCTCGAGATCGACCACGAGATTGTCTCTCAGGTCCACCGCCCGCTGCTCGCCTGCCTGGGTGCTTATCTCCATCAGCGCTGCTGTGGGCTCGTCGCCCTCATAGTGGAGCACCCCGCCCATCAGCTCCGGCGCTGCCGCGGACGCAGCGTCGTAAATTGCGAGAACGTCGGCGTCTGCGCCCATGGTCCCGTCTTCGGGGTTGAGACCGTTCTCGACAGCCAACTGGGCGAATTCAGGGAAGGCAGGTGCGCCGTCGGGACCGGGAGCGAGGAGCTGCTGCACCACGGAGACCGGCGAGGTGACCGCGGCCTGTTCACCGGCCGGTGTCCGGAAGGTGAGCACATCTTCGGTATCGACCATGTTCGTTGCCGCCTGAGCCATTGCGTTGTACGCCGACGGGTCGGCGACATCGCCTTCGATGAGCACCTGGGTGGTCTCCCCGAATCCCCCGCCGAATTCTTCGGTGATCAGATTGAACGTCTCGATGGAAGGTGAGTCTTCGGGGAGGAAGTCGGTGAAGGAGAACTCTGTGGAGATGTTGCTCAACCCGAGGTATCCGAGAACGCCGAGCGCCAGGGTTACCACGAGCGTGAGTACCGGGGCCTTGGCCAGAACGGCAGTCTTCTCCATCAGCTGGGGAAGCAGGCGCTCGCTGGTGGCACCCATCGCCTCGCGGGGCAACTCGCCCCGTGCCTCGGCGCGGCGGTCGAGGACCAGCCGAACCGCGGGGACGAAGGTGAGCATGAGGATGAAGGAGGCACCGATCCCGACCGCAGCGAGGATGCCGAAGTCCTTGAGAGCGGGAAGCGGATTGAAGGCATTGGTCAGGAACCCGATCATGGTGGTGACGGTGGCCAGGGCCAGGGCAACTCCGACGGTGCCAATTGCCGAACGGATACCGCCATCAACGGATGTTCCCTCACCGACCTCCTCCCGGTACCGCGAGGTGAGATGGATTCCGTAGTCGACGCCGAGACCGATCAACAGCACGGGGACTATCTGGCTGATCTCGTTGAAGGGGCCTACGAACCCGACTTGCTGGAGAAGGGCACCGATCCCGTTCATCCACAAGATGGCGAGCACGATCGTAAGCATCGTGAGGCCCATGTCGGCGAAGGTGCGCCGCAGAGAACGCCGCCTGTTGGCGCTGTCTCCACGCGGCTTGAGCCAGTAGACGAAGAGGAGGATGCCGATGATGATTGCGAAGGCGGAGCCGAAGAGGCGTCCGATCTCATCTTCGAATCCTGCGTCCTCACCAAAGAGGAGGTTGAAGCTGAAGGGGCGGAACTCGATGTCGGCTCCGGTGTCGATGCCCGCTATCACCTCAGCGATTCCCTCTTCACGGGCGATCTGGGTGTCAGCGTCGTCAGCAGCATCGACAAACACCAGGATGAGGGCCGTCGATCCTTCTTCGTTGACGAGTTGACTCACGAACCCCATCTGTTCGCCGGCCTGTTCCAGGGATTGTGCGTAGAGGTCCCTTACCGCCGCGTCGTCGAGAACTGTGGTGTCGATTCCCTCGGCAGCAGCGGCCTGCTGCACCGGGGCCATGAACGTGATGACACCGGGCTGCTGCTCGGTCCCGGTCACATACTCGGAGAATTCACTGGCCTGAAGCTCCACAACGACGCTGTTGGCGGCGGCAAGCCCATCAGCGGAGATGACGTCGCCCCCTTCTGAGGTGACAACGACCTGCATGACTGACTGCGTCGAGCCCTCACCGAATAGCTCACCAATTCGCTCCGCAGCACTGATCTCGGCGTTCTCCGGTGAAAAACCCTCCTGGCCTCCGACGCTGGTCTCGGCGACGAACACGGTGAGGTATCCGAACACCGCGCTGAGGGCAAGGCTGACGATGATGACCAGCACGGGGCGACGACCGACCGCGTTCGCCAGGAAACGGATGATTGGCTTCAAGTGAGGCTCCTGAACAGGAATGGATTCTTGGATGTGTAAGTCAGAGGCGAGGAGCTTCGAGATGACCCCGGATTGCTTCAGGCATGATCAAACGAAATTGTGCCCCTGATCCGAAATGACACCAAATCGTGCGTAATCCCAGATCAGAGCCTCAGATAGCCTGCTCGGCGATTGCTCCGTCCAACGCCGAAACGAACCGCTCGTTTTCGAGCGGGGTCCCGATCGTCACCCGGAGCCATCCTCCCGACAGAGGCCTGACGATCACGCCCTGGCGGACGAAACTCGACGCCACCGCAAGCGAATCGTCACCGAGCCTGAAATAGACGAAATTGGTCTGGCTGTCGGCATGGTCGAGGCCACGTTCGGAGAAGACACCTGCCAGTTGGTGGCGGCCGGCGGCGTTGGCCTCCACCCGCCGCTTCATCTCCGCCTCGTTGCCCAGCGACGCGATCGCCGCCGCCTGTGCCACTGAGGACACCGTGAATGGGGCCTGGGTGCGACGCAGCTTGTCGAGGAGACCCGCGTCACCGACCGCGTAACCGATCCGGTGCGCGGCAAGCCCGTACACCTTGGAGAAGGTGCGGAGAACCAGGACGTTGGGTCGTTCGGTCGCCGCGTCGAGAAAGCTCCGGTACGAGGGGTCAGAGGCGAAGTGGTGGTACGCCTCGTCGACAACCACCAGGGCCGACTCCGGGACCGACCCGACGAACGCGGCCAGGTCTTCGCCGGAGACGATGGTCCCGGTGGGGTTGTTCGGGTTGCACACATACACCACCCTGGTGTCGTCGCGCACCGCCTCCCGCATCGCTTCCAGGTCGTGTCGGTGATCGGCGTCGAGGGCGACTTCAACCGCTTTGGTGCCCGCCCAGCGCGAGATGATCCGGTACATGACGAAGCTGGGCCAGGCAAAGACCGCCGACGTCCCCGCACCGCCCATACTCAGGGCGATGGCGCCGAGCAGCCCGGTGCTCCCCGCCCCGAACCAGACCTGGTCGGTACTCACCCCGAGATCATCTGCCATGGCCTTGGTGAGATCGTGGACGTCGCTGTCTGGGTAGCGGTTCGACCCGTCGAGCACCCGGGCGATGGCCTCGCTGACTCCCGGGAACGGCCCCTCCGGGCTTTCGTTGGATGCCAGCTTGACGATGTCATCGGGTTCCATCCCGATCTCCCTCGCCACATCATCGATCGGCCTGCCGGGGACGTATGTGACCAGGCCTTCGAGATCGGGTCGAAAGTGGGGCATGGCCTGAAGATACTCAAGCGCGGGGTTTTGTGCCCGATTACGACCTTCGACCCGAAGAAACGAGATGTGGCAGACTTTGGCCATGGGAGATTTCGACCTACTGCAGGTGATCGACGCCGAAGGCCGGCTGGTGGATGAGGACCCGGCACTCGACCCCGAGCTCTACCAGAAGATGTACCGGAACATGGTGCTGGCCCGCGAGCTCGACCGGCGGATGCTCGCACTGCAGCGCCAGGGCCGCATCGGCACCTATGCAATGCTGGAAGGACAGGAAGCGGTCCAGATCGGCTCCGCTCTCGCCCTCCAACCGCAGGACTTCGTCTTCCCCAGCTACCGCGAGCATGGGGTCCAGATCACCCGGGGCCTCCCCTTGGAGGCGCTCCTCGCCTACTGGAAGGGCCTGCCCAACTCCCGCTGGGACATCGAGAAGTACCGCACGGGCATCGTCACCGTCCCCATCGCCACCCAGCTCCCCCACGCCGTCGGTTACTCCTATATGACCAAGATGCGCGGAGAGGACACCGTTGCTGTCACCTACTTCGGCGACGGGGCAACCTCGGAGGTCGATTTCCACTCCGGGATGAACTTCGCCGGGGTGTGGAAGACGCCGACAGTTTTCATTTGCGCCAACAACCTGTATGCGATCTCGGTGCCCTATCACAAGCAGACCGCGTCGCGCACCATCGCCCAGAAGGCTCGTGCCTACGGTTTCGAGGGGATCAGGGTCGACGGGATGGACCCGATTGCCGTCTACCTGGCCACCCGGATCGCGGCGAAGCGGGCCCGGGACGGTAAGGGACCGACCCTCATCGAGGCGATGACTTACCGCTACGGCGCCCACGCCACTGCCGACGACCAGTCCCTGTATCGGGATTCCTCCGAGGTCGACGAGTGGAAGCTGAAGGACCCGGTCGACCGTCTCCGCAAGTTCCTCGAATCCCGCGGCGAGTGGGACGAGCGCGCCGGTGAGAAGGTGGCGATGGAGATCACCGACCTGGTCAACGCTTCCATCACCTCCATAGAAGCCGACCCCCTTCCCGGTCGTGACGATGCGGTGCGGCACGGGTTCTCCAGGATCCCACCCCACGTCGTCGAGCAGCTCCACGCCACTCAGAAGGCCCATGGTGAGGAGCCGACCCGCTTCGAGCCCGACGAGATATGGACCCCGGGCGACGATCCGGACTTCACGGGGATGGAGACCGAGTCGATCAACATGGCCGACGCCATCAACCAGGCGCTGCACCAGGCGATGGAGAGTGATGAGTCGGTGATTGTGCTCGGGGAGGATGTCGGGATCAGTGGCGGAGTGTTCCGGATCACCGAAGGCCTGCAGAAGAAGTTCGGGGAGGACCGGGTCATCGACACCCCGCTCAACGAGTCGGGCATCGTCGGGACCGCGGTGGGGATGGCCATCGCCGGAGCCAGACCGGTGGCCGAGATCCAGTTCGACGGTTTTGTTTACCCCGCCTTCGACCAGATCGTCAGCCATTTGGGGCGTTTCCGATTCCGGACCCGGGGCTCGACCTCGATGCCGGTGGTGGTCCGTTTCCCCAACGGGGCCGGGATCGGCGCCCACGAGCACCACTGCGACTCGCCTGAGGCCTACTTCGTCCACGCCCCCGGACTGGTCGTCGTCTGCCCCTCGTCGCCCCGCGATGCCAAGGGCCTGCTCCTTGCCGCTCTCGAGGGTGACGATCCGGTGATATTCCTCGAACCCAAGGTCCTCTATCGGGCCGGTCGGGAGGATGTCCCCACCGAGCGTTACACCATCTCGATCGGCAAGGCCCGGGTCCGCCGCGAGGGAACCGATCTCACCCTGGTCACCTACGGGGGCATGGTCCCCCCGTCGCTGGCCGCCGCTGAGCAGTCGGGAGCGTCGGTGGAAGTGATCGACCTGAGGACCCTGTTCCCCTGGGATCGGGAGACGGTCCTGGAGTCTGTTGCAAAGACGGGCCGACTGCTCCTGATCCAGGAACCGCAGGGCTCGGCCGGTGTCGCCGCCGAGGTGGCGGCCGTGGTCGCCGAAAAGGCGATGTACGACCTGCAGGGCCCGATCGTGCGGGTGACCGGTTTCGATGTTCCCTGGCCCCAGTTCGCCATCGAGAAGCACGCCCTCATCGACACCGACCGGATCGTCGCCGGGATCAACCAAGCGCTGCAGGGATGACCGAGCGGGCGGTTGCAGTCTTCGGCTCGTCGGACACGATCACCGACTCGCCGGACTGGCTCGAGGCCGTTGCTGTCGGCGAGGGTTTGGCGAAGGCCGGCTTCGCAGTTGTCACCGGGGGCTATGGCGGGACGATGGAGGCGGTGTCACTCGGTGCCACCAGAACCGGCGGCCATGCCATCGGGGTGACTGTCAACTCGATGTTCCCGAGCCGGAGTGGCGCCAACACCCACGTCGGGACCACCGATGATGCCCCCTCCCTCTCGGAGCGAATCGGGAGGATGCTGTCGATCACACAGGCTTCGATAGCCCTTCCCGGGTCGATCGGCACCGCCGCCGAACTGATCATCGCCTGGAATACCAACCACGTCCTGAGAAAGAGCGGCATCGACCCGATCCCGGTCGCTGCGGTCGGAGAGTCCTGGTTCCCGTTGCGGACCGCCCTCTCGGACGGTCTCGGCGCGTTTGACGAAGACGTCCACTGGGCAGCCACCGGCCAAGAGGCAGTGGCCTGGGTGGTGGAGAGGTTGGAGGCGGGATGAAGGCAGTCGCCGTCGCAATACTTTGCCTCCTGACCGCCTGCTCGATGGAGCCTCCGGGCGCTCCTGGAGTATCAAACGGCACGGGTGAGACGATCGATGTGTTCCTCGTTGGTCGTGGGGATGACGGTGAGAACGTGAAGGTGTTCACCCTCCCACCCGCTTCAGGCGCAAGAATCACGGAATGGCTAGTGGGCGACTGCACTGGACACGAACTCCTCGCCGTAACCGAAGACGGCCAGGAAGTGGAACGGCGCGAGCCCGGGCTATGTCTCGACGACGTCTGGCGAGTGAACGGCGACCCCAGCGATTGATGTGCCTTCTGGCCCGCCTGATGTTCCATACGCACTCCAGTTGATTGCACCATGAATCAGTCGAGCTAAGTTGCACGGATGGCAAAGCTCGTATTCGGGATGAACCAGTCTCTGGATGGCTACGTCGACCATACGGAGTTCGCTCCGGGCCCGATCCTCTTCCGCCACTTCATCGAGGAGGCTAAGGGGCAGACCGGCAGTGTGTACGGTCGCCAGATGTACGAGCTCATGCGCTACTGGGACGACGACCAACCTGAGTGGGGGGCAGACGAACACGCCTTCGCTGCGGCATGGCGGAGCCAGCCGAAATGGGTCGTCTCGCGCTCGTTGAAATCAGTCGGCCCCAACGCCACACTTGTCGAGGGTGACCTAGAAGGCGCGATCCGTGAGCTGAAGGCCGATCACGCCGGGGAGATCGAGGTTGCCGGCCCGAACCTGGCGGGAAGCCTCACCGAACTCGGCTTGATCGACGAGTATCGCATCTACCTTCATCCCGTAGTCCTTGGCCAAGGCACGCCATATTTCGCCGGACCCCGTCCGCCGCTCCGCCTGGTGAGCAGTGATCTGATGGGCGAGGACGTGATCAGGTTGACCTACGTCCCTGCTTGATCTCGTGACTCGTCGGATGGAAGTCCCGGTGAGCTTGCATCATCCCCGTGAAAAACTGAGCCAAGCGGGGGGATCGCCAACACATTCTCGGTCGGAGCGTGATCTATGTCGAAGCACGATGTAAGTAACCGTCTGAGCAAGGCACTGGTTATGGCTGACGGACTGACCCAGCAGGACGTCGCAGCCATCGGTGTGCTCATCACCGCCGGCGAGTGGGAACTGGCCTTGGAAACCCTGTGCACACAGCTCTTCGAGTACGACGTCGAGGTCAGCGTGGCCTATCGAGCCAAGCTCGAGGCTTTGGGTACTGAGCTTGGTGTGAATGCACCGCACCTCCTTGGTGACCCCTAAGCAAGCAAAGAATTCTCTCAAAGACCTTGACTTGCCTGGTCTAAGTTGTCATAATCGAACATATGTTCGATACCAAAAGGGTGTCGGGAGAAGCGGGTCTCGAACATTCACGAAACGATTTTGAAGCCGACCTCGAGTTCGCCTCCGGTCCGACCCTGATCCTGGATGATGTGGTCTACGAACAGCATCAGGCGAAAGTCCGGGTCGTCGACCAGGCAATGGTTCAGCTCAACGTCTCTCACCTGGCGCTGATCGACCGGCTCATTGAAGCCAACGAGAACATGTTGTGGGCCGCCGACGGCTCTCCTTCCCTGGCTGAGTGGTTGATCGCCCGTTACCGGATGACCAGTTTCACCGGACGCGCCCTCGCCAAGATCACTCAAGCCCTACCCGAGCTCCCCTACATCCGCCGGGCGTTCCAACAAGGACGTCTCTCCTGGGACCAGCTTCGGGCGGTAGTCACCATCGCCACCCCAGAAACCGACGCCGAACTGGCAGAGACGGCACCCGAGCTCAAGCCTTCCGAAATCAGAGCGACCGCACGCCAAGTCGACGAGAAGGAATCAGCAAAAGCCAGGGAGACCCGTTATCTCACCTACCAGTTCAGTGAAGACCGCCCGGTTTTCGAAATGAACGTCATCCTCCCCGATGATGAAGGCGCCGCTTTCATCACCGCCCTCACCCGCAAAGCGGGCCAGGTCGACCTCGACCCCCACGATGGCAGTGTCCTCGAATATGGAGTACGGCTCGCCGACGCATTAGTCCAAATGGGTTCCGAAACCCTCGCTTCGGACGCCGACCACGACCGGGCCACCCTCCTCGTCCGAACCGACATCCCGACACTGCTCGGAATCGAAGGCGCCGGCCAGGCAAGACTCGGCGATGGGACCACCTTCCCCGAAACCACCACCATCATCAACCCGACCCTGAGACGACTGGCCTGCGACGCACGCATCCAACTCGTCGTCGAGGACCCCATCGACGGGGTGATCGGCATCGGCCGCACCGCCCGCAGCATCCCAGGCTGGCTCGGCCGAATCACACGCACTCGAGACGGTGGCTGCCGGTTCCCCGGCTGCGAACGGATCCTATGGCTTCAGGTCCACCACCTCGAACACTGGGCAGATGGCGGACCAACCAACCTGGACAACCTGATCACCCTCTGCGGCTTCCATCACCGGCTGATCCACAACGAAGGATGGCGAATCAAAGGCAACCCCAACGGGGAGGTCACCTGGATGACCAAATGGGGAACCGAATTCGAACGTCACCCCCGATTCCCCGGAATCGAAAGCATCAAGAAGATCGTCGCCAATCGCCCGCCCATCGAACCACCGCTGCGACGAACGGCCTGAGGGCGGACCCCCACCACCGGCGACCCGACTCCTCCACTACTTCCCCAACAACGTCAGGCCATCTGGGTGGTGCGACCCTGATTCATCCGCAGGTTGTGGGCGCTTCTACTTCGACAATCGACACCGTTCGAGAAAGGTCACCATCGACGCGGGAACCTCCAGCGATGAAGCGCATCGGGTTGCAGGCAAACGCTTCCAAGATCTCCGGGTCGTCGACGAAACCGTCCACCAATCGCAGGATGCCGTCGATGTCGGCGCCGAAAGACGGGACGAAGCCACTGCCGATCAGGTCACGCGCCCTCGCGTACATCTCGCTCTCGGCGACGCTCATTGCCGGTGAGGCCTGCAGCAGCGAGCGGTCGCTCGAGATCAAAGTGAAGGGGCCTCTCGAACCGAACGCCACCAGGCTCTCGTACCAATAGCCGCCGTCGACCTCAGTTGCATTCACCCCACCGCTTTCCATAATTGCCTGATTCAGCCTGTCGACCACAGGAGCGGCGTCAGCAGTTCCCACACCTACAAGGGCGGCGCCGACCGGGATCTCCGGCTCGGAGGACGGCCACATCGCAAGCCCGGCGTCGATCTCGAACAAGCTCAGAATCTGTTCAACGCTCAGCCCGGTCGCTGCTTCGAGCTCGGCGTCGAGGTCCGGACCGAACATGTCGGCCATCGCCTGTAGCCCCTGCCCGATTCCGGCGAGCCGGACGAAGAAGATGGCGTCGTCGCCGGGCAACTCGGCAAGCGCCAGGGAGTCGTCACTGAGCTCGTAGGCAGCATCAGGGTCGATGCCCGACACGCTGTCGAACCGGATGTTCCCGTTCTCGACGGCTAAAGCGCCCACTGTCCAACCGGTGTCAGGGACATCTTGAGTCGCCTCGTTGTACATGCCCGAGCCAAAACCCAAGAACCCGGTGGCTGCCGAGCCGAACCCATATGCACCGGCTGCTGCCGAGTCGGAGGCGAATGTGACAATCGCATTCTGCGGGACGAGTGCCATCCGCTCCACAAACCCGGGAACCTCGCGCAGGCTGGTCTCCGGGGTGAGGGCGAGGACCTCCTGGGCCAGCGACTCGTCGGTGACCATGAGCAAATCGGATCCAACCTGGGCGACCAACCCACCATCCAGAATGTCGCTCGAGATGAACTCCACGCCGCCGATGGCGACACGGGAAGTGACGACGCCTTCATCTGCAGCAATCTGCTCCATCTTGTCGATGAAGGCGGCGAGAGCCACTTCGTTGCGGCCAGAGACCCAGACCACAGCGGACTGGTCGAAGTAGTCCTCGGTGAGCCGGACACCTACCGCGATCGAACCCGACGCCCATGACGCAATGTCCTCCTCGTAGTTCAGGTCCGGGCCCAGTTCCGCCTCAACCTCTTCGAGCAGGTCGTCGAAAGCGGTGTCGACGTCGAAGTCTTCACCGGTGGCGAGCTCGACGATTCCTCCGAACTCCTCGATGACAGCCTTCGATTCGGCCGAGACCAATTGCCCCACGTCGAGGGCGAAGTATGCGGTGACATCGGCCGGCATCCGTTCCGAGAATGCAGCAACGGTGGCAGGGTTTCGGAATAACGCGAAGGAAACTCCACCCACAACCAGCACGAGGATGCCGACGCCGAGCCCCACCAGCCAGGGACGGGAAGACGATTTCTCCGCCTGGACCGCCTCGATTATCTCCGAGTCCACGAGGTCGGCCCTCAAATCGCGGCCACAGTGGGGGCAGGAGGCCACACCAGCGGGCACCAGGTTGGAACAGTATTTGCAGGTCATTTCACTCCAAAATCCAGAAGAGCCGTGTCTATCGGCAGAACATGTCAAAAGCATTAGGCCGCGCACACTGAGTGGCTAGTGACTTCGGCGAGTGGCAATTGATCTGTGGAAAACCGCGAACTTGACGTTCCGCACTCTAGTCTGACCGGGTATGAGTCACCTCAGACCGGAAGCCAGGCCGCGGCACAAGATCTCCTCGTGCAAGAAGGGCCTTCACAACTACGGTGAAGTGCAGAGGATCGGCGGCGGGATCACCCGCCAGGTCTGTCAGACATGTGCCGACGTCACAATCGACCTGACAGCCGTTGACCACATGGCAGAAGCACAACCGCAGGGACGGCGTCCCACCCTGACCAACTTCTTCCGCTAACCATTCCTGAACGCCGACGGGTAATCTGCCGCCGGTGACAAGAACCGTCAGAGCCGCCGGTGGCGTGATCCTGAGAAAATCCGACGAGGGCAGCCTCCAGGTCCTCCTTGCCCACCGCCCGTTATATGACGACTGGTCGTTCCCCAAGGGCAAAGCGGACGATGGCGAATCCCCGGCCGAGACCGCAGTCAGGGAAATACTCGAAGAAACCGGCCTCCGCTGTCGAATCGTGGCCCCACTGACCACTACCCGCTACCGCGTTGGGTCGGGGATGAAAGAGGTGGAGTGGTTTGCGATGCGCCCCCTTCCCAACAGCCCCGGGTTCAAGAAGAACAGCGAGGTCGACAAGATCGAGTGGCTCAGCCGAAAAGCTGCCCACAAACAGCTCCACTACGACCACGACCGCAGCCTCATCATCGACTTCGACCTGAAGAGGATCGCCGAGACCGGCACCATCCACCTCCTTCGCCACGGTACCGCCGGCAACCGTGACAAATTCAACGGCGACGACAGGGAGCGTCCACTCACCAAGAAGGGCAAGGTGCAAGCGCAGGCTATCGCCGAATCGTTGCGGGAGCGGGAGATCGAGCGGATCGTCACCAGTCCGTATAAGCGTTGTATCCAAACGGTGGAGCCGCTGGCGAAGATGATCGGCGCCGAGATCGAGATCTCCGATGCCCTGGCCGAAGGACCCGACGTCGACGCCTCCTATGACCTCATCCACGACCTCGCCGGCGCCAACGCAGTCCTCTGCTCTCACGGAGACGTGATCCCGGCCACGATGAACCGCCTGATGTGGCTCGGGCTCACCCTCCACTCCCGCTTCTACTGCTCCAAGGGCTCGATCTGGGAAGTGGATATCGAGTACGGCCGCTACACGGAAGGCCGCTACGTCCCGCCGCCTGTGGTGTAGCTAGACCGTTCTGGTTCCGGCTGACCAGTCGGCGAACAGGTCGGCGTAGACCCCGCCTCGCTCGATCAACCGCTTGTGCCGGCCCTGTTCGACCAAGTAGCCGCGCTCGAATACCAGCACGTCGTCGGCGTTCTCGGCTGTGGCGAGGCGGTGGGCGATTGTCACCGAGGTCCTGCCCCTGGTGAGGCGTTCCATGGCGTGGCGCAACGCCACATCCAGGGATGGGTCGACCGCCGATGTCGCCTCGTCGAGGACCAGGAGATCGGGCGAGCCGATCCAGGCGCGGACCAGGGCCACCAGCTGCCGCTCCCCTGCCGACATCGCGCCGCCGCGCTCGCCGACCTGGGTCTCGAGGCCGGCGGGTAGCCCGGCGAGCCAGTTGCCGAGGTCGAGCTCGTGGAATGCGGTGAAAACCTCGGCGTCCGTAGCTCCGGGTTGGCCGTAGCGCACGTTGTTGGCGATCGTGTCGTCGAAGAGGAAGCCCTCCTGGGGAACAAAAGCGACCCGGGACCGGAGTTGGTCGAGGGGGACATTGTTCAAGGGAATGCCACCAACCCGGATCACCCCGTCGCTGGGGTCGAGGAGACGAACCAGCAACTTGGCGAAGGTCGTCTTCCCCGAACCGGTCTCGCCGACCACGGCCACTCTCGAACCGTTCTCGATGGTCACCGACACATCCCGGAGGACGTCGCCGCCGGTGTCGTAGGCGAACCTGACGTCTTCGAAGGCCACCGACAGGCCGTCAGCGGGCAGGTCTTCCGGGTCTTCTGGGTCCTGGATCTCGATCTCACTGTCGAGGACCTCGATCACCCGGCGCAGACCGGAGGCCGCGCTCTGGGAGAACTCCAGGGTCTCGACGACGATCTGCAGCGGTTCGATCAACAAGTTGGTCAGGAAGAAGAAGGCGATCAACTCACCGGCGGTCATCCCTTCGGCGACCCCGATCAGCACCCCACCGATGACGATGGCTGCAGTCAGTGCGCCGGCGAAGATCTCCGCCGACGAGAACAGTGAGTTTCCGAACCAGTTGGTGCGGAACTCACGTTGGAAGCGCGATTCGAGGGCTTCGGCCACCCGTTCCTGTGTCTCAGCTTCCACCCCGTAGGCCCGGACTACAGGAATCGCCGAGATCGACTCGCTCAACACGCCGAGGGAGCGCCCGACTTCGATGCGGACACCGTCGTAGTTCTTCCTGAGAATCCGCTGGAACCACTGCATCAGGAAGAGATAGAGGAAGACGCCAACCAGGCAGATCAGGGCGAGGCGCCATTCGTAGAAGAACATGACCGACGTCGCCAGCAGCACCTGGCTCGAAGCCACCACCAGACTCACCCCGCCCCACTCCATGAATTCCTGAAGGGTTGTCACGTCCGAGGTGACCCGGGAGACGAGGTTGCCCCGCCGTTCCGCCTGTACGTGGAGGACCGACTGGCGGAGCAGGTGGTCGAAGGTCATGACCCTCAGGTCCGACAGCCCGATCGAAGACGACTTGACCAGGCGGAGCAGGGCAGCACGGCCGATGATGATCCCGGCGATGAGCGCAAACACAGCAACGCTCGCCCGGGTCAGGACATCGCCGAAATCGATCCCTGCCGGGTTGAGGATCTCCTCGTCGATGATCTGCTGGAAGACGATCGGAGTGACGATGGTGATCGCCTGGCCGGCCATCGCCATCAACAACGTCAACCTGAGGCCGGTGGCCAACGCCGGTGCCTCGACGAGTGCCCTTCGGATCAGTTGGCCGGTGGTGGCATCGCTCACGAGGCCTCCTGTTCGATCCGTCGGGCGTCATCCTCGTAGGCCTGCACCAGTCGGGCGTAGCCGGGAGTCGAAACCAGCATCTGGGTGTGGGTCCCGTGCCCCAGGATTCGCTTATCGTCGACATAGACCACCTCGTCGGCGAGGCGGATCGAGGCCGGGCGGTAGGCAACCACCACGATGGTCGAGGGTAGGGCCGCACTCTTGAGGCTTCTCAGGATCATCGCCTCCACCGAGGGGTCAACTGCCGAGGTTGCGTCGTCGAGGATCAGCAGTCGCGGTTTCCTGATCAACGCACGTGCCAGGGCAATTCGCTGCCGCTGACCGCCGGAGAGGGTGGTGCCCCTCTCCCCGAGCATGGTTTGGTAGCCGTCGGGCAACTCTGCGATGAAATCGTCGGCACCGGCAAGAGTGGCCGCCTCCCTGATCTCCTCTTCGCTGAAGGCACCGCCAAGCGTGATATTCCCTGCGACATTGTCGTCGAAGAGGAAGGCGTCCTGGGCCACGTAGGAGACCTCACGGGGCAGTTCGGATCCGGCAAACCGGCTCAGAGCGCGCCCGTCGAGGTGGATCTCGCCGGTCACCGGGTCCCACAACCGGGCGAGCAGGAGACAGAAGGTCGACTTTCCCGAAGCGGTGGGGCCGACCACCGCCAGAGTGACCCCGGCCTCCAGGTCGAAGTCGAGGCCCTCGAACACGGTCGCCGACCCGTCATAGGTGAAGTTCACCCCCGACGAGGACACGGAGGCTGCACCGGCATGCGGTGAGGCCGCGAGGTCGCCGTAGGAGATGAAGTCCCTGGCCCCGAAGATGGCTGCGATGCGGTGCCACCCGGCCTGGGATCCGGCGAGGTCCCAGAGAACAAAGCCAATCAGCTGGACCGGGAAAGCGAGCAGAGCCAGCAGGTAGGCGACGGTCACGAGGTCACCCGGCGAGAGCACCCCGGCATCGATCTGAACAGCACCAACCACGATGAGGGCGATGCTGATCGCCTGGGGAAGAGCCCGGATGACTGTTTGATAGGTCGTCCAGGTCGAGTTGACGTCGATGAGCCGGTCCCGGAGCAAGTCGGACTCGACACCGAACCGCTTCGACACGTAGCCCTCACGGCCGAGGGACTTGACGGTGAGCGCGCCGTCGAAGCTTTCGTGTGCAACCGAGGAGACTCTGCCCCGTGCCTCCTGGACCGCCTCCCACATGCGGTAGGTGATCCAGCTTCCCCTGATGTCGATGGCGACGACCATGACGAGACCGATGGTCGCCCCGAGGCCGATCCAGGGGTCGATGGCAACGATCATGGCGAACGAGCCGAAGAGGAGGAGGATCACTCCGCTGGCATACGGGAGCGGCCCGAGCACACCCGTTCCCTGATCGACGTCGGCGTCGGCGACGGCAAGGAGGTCACCGATCGACTGCTTGTCGAACCACGACATCTTTAGCGAGAGCTGGTGGTCGAGCAGCTCGTTGCGCAGGTCCTGGCGGGTGCGGAGCTGGAGATATCCGGCACCGGTACGACGGGTGATGATCCCCACTGCTTTGACTACCGCCACCCCGAGGATGAGGAGGCCTGCAGGCAGAAGCAAGCCTGAGTACGACTCCCCTGCGTCGAGGACGGGGATGGCAATGGTGTCGGTGACCCAGCCGATCACGAGACTGCTGGCGATAATCGCCCCGGCATAGACCGCGGCGCCGGTGACCGCTATCGCGAACGCAAAAGGGTGCCCTCGAACAAACCTTGCGATGAGGCGAACACCGTCGCGCAGGACGGACCAGGGAGTGAGTTCGGCAGAGTTCATGAGTGAGCAACGTACAACTTCAACAGTGGTTGAAGTCAAGCTGTTTTCAGCCTCGATGATACGGGTTCACCTGACCAAACACCGCCGAATAAAACCTTCCAGAGCTGTGACCACACCTCTCGCCCGTTAAGTTTGAAGCATGGATCTCGACAAAGGCACCTACTACCTGGGTTCGCTACTCCCTCCTGATGGGGGTACCAGCGCCGACCCACTTCTTTTCGACAGCTCGAATCTCACCACTCATGGAGTGATCGTGGGCATGACCGGCTCGGGCAAGACCGGGCTCGGCATCGGCCTGGTCGAGGAGGCACTCCTCAACGAGGTGCCGTGCCTCATCATCGATCCCAAAGGCGACATGGGAAACCTGTTGCTCAGTTTCCCAGATTTCAGGCCCGAAGACTTCCGGCCCTGGATCGACGAGGCCGAGGCGGAGCGCGACAAAGTGACACCCGACGAGCTTGCCGCCAGCACCGCGGAGACGTGGAGGATGGGCCTCGATGGCGCAGGCATCAGCGGCGAGCGCCTGCGCAAGCTCAACGAGAGCAGCGAGATCACCATTTACACCCCGGGCTCGGGCGCCGGGGTCGGCATCAACGTCCTCGGCTCGCTGGCCGCCCCCGACATCGATTGGGATACCGACGCAGAGATTGCAAGAGACGAGATCGAAGGATTGGTCTCGTCGTTGTTGCTGCTCGCTGACGTCGAGGCCGATCCGGTATCCGATCCCCGGCATATCCTGCTGGCAACGATCGTCGAACAGGCATGGTCGGCAGGCACCGACCTCGACCTCGCTGCCTTGATCGGCCAGATCCCGAAACCTCCGTTCCGGAAGCTTGGCGTCTTCGACGTCGACGACTTCTTCCCGGAGAAGGACCGGATGGCCCTGGCCATGAAGCTGAACGGGTTGCTCGCCTCGCCGAGTTTCTCCGCGTGGCTCGAGGGCGTTCCGCTCGACATCGAAGGAATGCTCGGCGGAGACGGGCCTACCAAAGCGGCGGTGGTCTACATGGCCCACCTCACCGAGACGGAGCGGCAATTCATCGTCACCCTGCTGCTCAGCCGGGTGATCACCTGGTTCCGGGGACAGTCGGGGACATCGAGCCTCCGGACCCTCATCTACATGGACGAGGTGTTCGGTTTCGTGCCACCGGTCAAGGAGCCACCGTCGAAGAAGGCGATCCTCACCATCCTCAAACAGGCAAGGGCACACGGCGTGGGCATGGTGCTCTCCACCCAGAACCCGGTGGACCTCGACTACAAGGCGCTGTCGAATGCCGGGACCTGGTTCATCGGCCGCCTCCAAACCGAACGCGACAAGGGCCGGCTTCTCGATGGGCTCAACGCCGCCTCCGGAGGGGTCGACACCGCACAGCTGGACAACCTGATTGCGGGTCTGGAAAAGCGCCAGTTCATCCACCACTCCACCTCCCGGCCCCAGCCCGAGATATTCGGCACCAGGTGGGCTCAGTCGTATCTCGCCGGCCCGCTCACCCGCGACCAGGTCGGCGACCTGATGAAGGGAACGAAGCTGGAGGCGGCAACTCCCGAACCCGCCATGGTGCCCGATCAAGTGACGCCTGCAGGTGCCGCCCCGGCTAACGAGATGGCCCCGGTTGCGGACCGGGTGATGGTTTCGGTTGCCGACCCGGCGTCTCCATGGCTCGAAGCAGTAGGAGGCAAGCCCACCGGGAAGCGGTACGCACTGGGCGCGGCGGCTGTGGTCCAGCTCCTGTACGACGAGCGGGCTGCGGAGCTCAACCACCAGGAGACCTACGAAGCGGTGATTTACCCGTTGGGCAGGGTGCTCGACCCGGCAAGCGTTCACTCGGTCGACCACGACGAGCGGGACTTCCTCCCCACCCCGCCCGGGCCGGCGAGTTTCGAGACACCGGAAGCCGATGTCGGGTCGGCGTCGTTCTGGAGCGGCCTCGAGTCCGATCTCAAGAACCATCTCGTCGCCAACCAGAGCGTGCAGATCTTCCACAACGCCGAACTCGGCATCTACTCCCGCCCGGGGGAGACCGGGGACGACTTTGTCGCCAGATGTGAGTCGGCTGCCACCGGTGCCGCCGACGCTGAGATGGCCAAGCTCAAGGACAAGTACAGGACGAAGATCGAGCGGGTCAAAGAACAGGTCTCAAAAGCCGAAAGCCGGGTCATGGAGTTGGGCTCACAGGCAGAGGCCAAAAAGCAGGAGGAGCTGATGACCGGTGTCGGCGACCTCCTCGGTGGCCTGCTCGGGGGAAGGAAGGCGTCGACCACTCTGAGCAAGGCTGCCTCACGACGGACCGCCACGCGCAATGCCGAAGCAAGGGCGGGAACGGCGGCTCAGGCCCTCGAGGAAAAGACTGCTGCGCTTGCCAACCTCGAATACGAACTAGAGGACGAATTCGCCCAAATCACAGCTCGCTTTCAGGACGCGGTCACCAATGTGGAGACAGTGGAGGTCGGGCTCGAGGCCGACGATGTCCGCATCGCCGCGGTCAGGGCGGTGTGGATCCCGATCGTGGGCCAGCCCTCAAACAGTGTCGAGCATGGCCCGGAGCAGGTCTCTGATCGAGACGACACCGAGCAACTCTCCTGAGTCGTCCATGACCGGAAGATGGCGATAGCCCGACTCGCTTATCCATGCCGCGGCTTCCCAGACGTCGAGGTCGGGGTCGAAGGTGTCGGGATCGGCGCCCATGAGCTCGCTCACCGGAGTGGTGGCGAAGTCGAGTTCCGCAGCAGCGGCGCGGACGAGGTCGCGTTCTGTGATCAGGCCGACCAGGTCGAAGCCGTCGACAACGGCGAGCGACCCATGGTCTTCGGCGTTCATCGCAGCCGCGGCCTCACGGAGGGTTGTGTCCGGGCCGCAGAGATGTGCGGCACCGCTGACTAGATCTTGGAGTTTCAGGGCGCCTAGACCAGGTCGGCTTCGCGGATGCCGAAGGAGGGGTGACGGAGGCGGCAAAGGGCCAGCTTCTCGAGCTGGCGAATCCGCTCCCGGGTGAGGTTGAACTCGTCGCCGATCTCCTCGAGGGTGCGGGGAACGCCGTCGTAGAAACCGTAACGCAGGGCGAGGATCCTGCCCTCTCGCTCGGGCAGACGGTCGATTGAGATACGCAGCGAGTTGGCGACGTCCATCTCCTCGGTCATCTGCACCGGGTCGGCGGCATCTTCATCCTCGATGAAGTCGCCGAGCTGGGCGCCGTCTTCGCCAATGGGTTGCTCCAGCGAGACGGTGTCGGCAACGCTGAGGGCAAGCTCCACCTTGTCGGCGGTGACTCCGGCCTCTTCGGCGATCTCCTCAGGTCGGGGGTCGCGCCCCAACTCTGCCTTTAACGAAGCCTGGGCGGCACGGACCGCAGCCAGGGTGTCGTGGAGGTGGACCGGGATCCGCACCGTGCGGGACTTGTCAGCGATGGCACGGGTGATCGCCTGGCGAATCCACCAGGTGGCGTATGTGGAGAATTTGAAACCTTTGCGCCAGTCGAACTTCTCGACGGCACGGATCAAACCGAGGTTTCCCTCCTGGATGAGGTCGAGGAAGTCGATACCCGAGGTATTGGCGTAACGACGGGCGTTGGCGACAACCAGGCGGAGGTTGGCGGTCAGGAAGTCATCCTTCGCCTGAGCGCCTTTGCGCATGACCCGGCGGAGTTCCATCTCTTCGCGCTTGCCGCTGAAATTGCGCTCTTCGAGCTTCTCAGCCGCCTCTTCACCCGCCTCGATCTTCTGGGCGAGTTCGACCTCGAGCTCAGCTGTGAGCAGGTCGTATTCGCCGATCGCGGTGAGGTACTGCGAGACCAGGTCTGTGGTGAGACGACCGCGATCATCCGTCAACTTCGAATGAAGTCGGACGCGACGCGGCTTCTCGGTCTGGTTCTTGCGCGTTTCAGTAGCGGCCATCTAGTTCAAGTCCTCCATCCCGTTATCCCACGGGTACGGCTGGTTGGGGGGTAAATCTCCGGGGTCTCCCACTATGACATAGAAAAGTCACTTTGTGAACCCCCGTATTGACATATTGTCCTGGGCGAAAGATCTGTCGCTCCTGTGAGTACAACACCGAAAACGGCCTGGATCTTCCCGGAAAACCTTGAGTGACGGGTTCGGGGACCAATTTCACACCCCATCCCCGGTGCCGCGCTCCGGTTGCGACCTGGAGAGGGAAAAAACCGAGAGCACCGCCGCCATCAGGTAGAGGACTCCAACGGTGAAGACACTGATCACCCCGAGGGTGAAGAAGACTACAAACGCAGCCCACATCATCCTGCGGCCCGTGCCGGCGCCATCCGGTCCGCATACCAGGCGGCAAGCCCGGAGGCGCCCATGACCACCAACAGGCCGATCGCCAGCGGAACCCCGCCGTCGCCGCTGCCGACGATCAGGCCGAGGTTGAGCACGGCGGTCACCAGACCGATCGCTCCGGCTCCCCGGCTCGCCCAGGCGGTGAGGGGAGGCTTCGCCCGCAAGAGGACTTAGATTCCCAGTTCGGCTTTCAGCTCACTGAGCTTTTGGTCGGCCTGGGCCATGTCCACCTCTTTGCGCAGCTCGGCTTCGGCGCCCTCAGGTGTCACCTCGTGGAGCTCGGCTCTGGCCATCGCCTCGGCCTTGCGCTGCTCGATCTTGTCCTCGACCTCATCGAGGCTCGGCACCGAATCATCGACGGCCGACGAGATCGATGAGACGGCTTCGTTGACCGTTTCCTGCATCTTTGCCTGCTCCAGCGAACCGACGAGTTCCATTTGTTTCGCCGAGAGCTCCTGCAACTTCATTGCGTTTGCCTGGACCGCAGCTTTGGCCTGGTCTGCCTGACTGATCGACGACTCGAACTGGGTCTTGAGCGACGCCAGATTGTTCTCTGCAGCCTGAAGTTTCATCGCCAGCGACTGTGCGGCCTGGGTCCACTTGGTCACCCCTGCCTGATCGCCTGAGGTCTTGGACTCCTCGGCCTTGAGCAGTGCTTGTTTCGCCATCTCCCGCGATTCGCCGACATCTTCGGCCGTGCGCTCGATCTTGCTCTCGAGCTGGGTCTTGTGGGCGATGACCTTCGCCGCCTGATTCCTCAGATCCTGATCCTTCTTCCTGGCGTTGTCGATTGCCATCCGGATCTCAACTTCGGGGTCCATCGCCTTTTCCGAGGTTGACTTGAACCACGACTTGATGTACTCCCACCATTTCTTCAGCATTTTCTCTCCTTGTGAGAACGGGTAGTCGGAGTCTAGGCGTTCCGTGCGGGGCTGAGCCGGTCGCGACATCCGCCCCGGTTTTCACGGCTATCCGCCCCGTCTGCCACCACCGCGGATCCGTCCACCGCCGCCGCCACCCAGTCTCGAGCCTCCGCCGCGGCTGCCGCCGCCTCCACCGGTCCACCGTCCCGAGTAGTTCCCGCCGCCACCCATTCCCCGGGCGGCGAGCAGGGCGAGAAGGATGTTGCCCAGATCAGGCCCGGAGGGAGAGCTTTGCCGCTGTGGCCTGCGGTCATATGCCGGAGGAGTTGGGGTGTTGATGACCGAGCCGGACTTCGACCCCGGCTGCGGTTGCGGGGTCTCCAGCTTCGGCGGTTCCGGCTTTTTTGGAGGTGCCTTGCCGTCGAGGTAGGCCTCGGCCACGTCGAGTTCCCAGATGGCAATGTCGAGTTGGTAGGTGAGGTCGAGCAACTCCTCGGGATCTGTGACTGTGCCTACTTTGTCGACGACTTCGGCGTACTTTGCCGAGGCGCTGTTGTAGTGCTGTTTGACTTCGGGGTTCTCCGACATGGTCACTTCGGTTTCCATTTCTAGGATGTCGTTGGCGACTGCGTTCAGCTTCTCCTGAGCTGCAGCCCGGAACTCGCCGAGCCGACCGGCCCGGGCCGTGGCGGAAGTCTTCTGGCTCCGGCTCCGCAAATAGAAGAAGAGCGCGGCCAGACCCCCCACAAAGACGAGAAGCCAGACAAACCCGCCTCCTGAGCCTCCCTGGTCGCCGGAGCCGCTGCCGCCCCCGCCCGCCGCTGCTCCGGTGAGGGATTCGACGAACCGGACCACGACGTCGTCGTCGGAGGTGCCGTTGAGGGAGGCGGTGACCGCTTCATCCAGCTCGTTCTTCGTCCATGAGTTGCCATCAGATGCGTACCCCACGGTCTCCGGCGCCACGGTGAGGACGGTCCCCGAACCGAGGTCGTCGAGCACGGCCTCTGCGAAGAATGTGGCTCCGCTCGCTGGTTCCTCGCTCAAGACCACCACGTAGAGCCGCCCTCCGGAGAAGGCGGCGTCAGCCACCGCGTCGCCGACAACCTCGGAGGACGCGTTGGAGCCGGATTCGATGTAGAACCCCTGCGCCTCGAGTTCGGGGACCACTTCGCCGGGGCTGGCCGCGAGCATTGCCAGTGCGGTAACGACAAGCAGAATTCGCTTCATATTCCGGAGGGTAATCCCGCCGCCGGGCCATACCTGTCCGGAGGCCAGCCGGCGCTCAGTCGGAGTCGAACCGATCGTCGCCGCCAGAGAACATTCTGGGATGGATCAGGTAATCGAGCCAACCGGTCGCGTCAGGCAACGAAGACCATTCGTCGATCAGCAGGCCCACCCCGGCCACAGACGCTGTCTTCATCTCGACCCGGGCCCCAACCAGCTCAAAGACGAGGTTCGACCACGTTGGCTCATGTCCAACCACCAGCACCCGGCGGTGGTGCCCGGCGACCAGGCGCACCACCTCCAACACGCCACGAGGGTTTGCTCCGTAGATTGCCCGATCGGTCACCACCTCGCAGTCCCAACCTCCGGATTCGGCGGCAAGGAGGGCGGTTCGGTGGGCGCGGACCGCGGTCGAGGCGACGACGAGGTTGGGGGCCTGATCGGCTTCGGTGAGCAGGCGACCCATCAGGCGTGCGCTGCGAACCCCGCGTTCGGCGAGCGGCCGGTCGTGATCTGCGCCGTATGAGACGTCCCAGTCGGACTTCCCATGTCGCATCAGCACCAGTTGCAACATCAGATGATCATCCAATATCAATGATCATCATGGAAAGAGCGAGGATCCAGAGCAGGCTCTCGAGGTTGAGCGCACTGTTCAACGAGTGGGCCCCGCCCACAGCCGCCGGGGTGTCGCCCGCAGCTATCGCGCTCTCGATCCGCTTCCATGCCGGTCGCGCGGCAAATAGACCGACAAGAAACATCGCGATGACCGCTCCCAAGGCGATGTGAATCGTGATCGGGGCTCCGGCAAAGCCGGTGGTGAGCATCACCAGCCAGATCCCTGTCCCGAGGGTGAGAACCCCGGTGACGATTCCGAAGGTTCGGGCACGGCGCATCCTGTCCACGAGGTACCTACCACTCTCAGGCTCCCGGACCGAAACCCGGACGTCGCGCGGTATGAGCAGTTTGTGACCGAACCACGCCGCCGCAACAGCGATATGGACGATGGTTGCAGCCTCGATCACACCGGGATTGTGGCAGACCGGCCTGCAGCCGGGCGGAAACCTCCGGCACACCCTTACCATCGGCACATGCCCAACCGCCTGGCCCACTCGACCTCGCCCTACCTCCTCCAGCATCAGGACAACCCTGTTGACTGGTGGGAATGGTCCGACGCGGCTTTCGACGAAGCAGCCCGGCGTGATGTTCCCGTCCTGCTCAGCGTCGGCTACTCGGCCTGTCATTGGTGCCATGTGATGGCCCACGAGTCGTTCGAAGATCCCGAGACGGCCGCCGATATGAACCGGCTGTTCGTCAACATCAAAGTCGACCGGGAAGAGCGACCCGACGTCGACTCGATCTACATGGAGGCCGTCCAGGCAATGACCGGCCGGGGGGGATGGCCGATGACTGTCTGGCTAACGCCGGACCGCAGGCCATTCTTCGCCGGCACCTACTTCCCCAGGGAGCCGCACCACGGTATGGCGAGTTTCGGCCAGGTGATGTCTGCTGTCTCCGAAGCCTGGACGAACAGCAGAACAGACGTTCTCGACCAGGCCGACAAGCTGGTCGAGGCGATCAGCGGGGAAATAGCCGATGGAACGGTTCCCGATGGGGCGACGTTGGGCCTGGCCGCTTCAAGAATTGTCTCCCAATTCGACGCCACGTTCGGCGGGTTCGGCGAAGCGCCGAAGTTCCCCCAACAGCCGGTCCTCGAGTTCCTGCTGCGCTGGAGGGCCGTGGACCCCTCGGTCGACGAACCACTCAGGATCACCCTGCAACGCATGGCCGATGGTGGGATCCACGACCATCTTGCCGGCGGGTTCGCCCGGTACTCGGTCGACCGGAAATGGCTGGTGCCCCACTTCGAGAAGATGCTCTACGACAACGCCCAACTCGCCCGGATCTATCTGTGGGCGGGGATCGATTTGGACGAGCCCCGGTTTGTCGAGGTTGCAAGGAAGACCCTCGACTACCTGATCTCCGAGATGAGACACGATGGGGGTGGGTTCTTCTCGGCCGAGGACGCCGACTCCGAAGGAGTGGAAGGCAAGTTCTATGTGTGGTCGAGCGACGAGATCGAAAAAGTTCTCGGAGCCGACGCCCCCGCGGCCATTGCCTACTACGGCGTAACGGCAGCGGGCAACTTCGAAGGAGAGAACATCCTCCATCTCTCCCCGAACCGGCCTGTACCTCCGAAACTCGATGAGATGAATCGGAAACTCCTGGAACACCGTGCCCGGAGGGTGAGGCCAGGGCTCGACGACAAGGTTGTGGCCGCCTGGAATGGCCTCGCCATCCGTGCGTTCGCCGAGGCAGGGGCGGCACTCGACAACGCCCGGTACCTCAATGTGGCGCGTTCGGCTGCCGGCTTTATCCATGAGAGGATGACCGTTGACGGCACCCTGATGCGGTCGTGGAAGGATGGGGATCACTCGGGTCCCGGGTTCCTCGACGACTACGCCGCAGTAGCTCTCGGCCTGCAGGCGCTCTATCAAGCCAGCGGGGAGGTCGAGTGGTTCGTCGCAGCTGAGCGCCTCATCGACGCTCTGCAGGACTTCGAGGGATCTGGAGGGCGCCTCTACACAACCACCAGCGATGAGGGACTGGTGAAACGTCCGAGAGACATCACCGACAACCCGCTTCCGTCCGGGAATGCAATGGCCGCCGAGGCATTGATGACCTCCAGTCTCTTTTCAGGAGACCTCGACAAGCGGGACCGCGGCGCCGCGGCACTGGCTTCGGTCGGGGAGTTGGCCGGGAGGCACCCGTCGATGATCGCCCACCACCTCGCGGTGGCCGCGTCGCTGCACATCGGACAACGGGAACTTGCGGTCGTCGGAACCGGAAGAAAGCCGATGACCGACGTGTTCTGGTCTGCCTTTCGTCCCGGCGTAGTACTCGCCCAGGCAGACGGGCCCGACGACCGGGTCCCCCTCCTCGATGCCCGCCCCGCAGTAGGGGGTAAAGCCACGGCCTACCTCTGCCAGAACTTCGTCTGCAACCTCCCCACCACCGACCCCGACGACCTGGCGGCTTCCCTCACAGCGATCGCGGGAACATGACCAGCACCAGCGGCGTTGGGGATGGTGTGACCAAGATGAACCTCAACCACGCTGTCCTGTTCGTGACGGACGTCGATCGAGCCGTCGACTTCTACACCAACGTCCTCGGGTTCGAAATCCTCACCCGCGAACCTCGGATGCAAGCCGCTTTCCTGACCGCCCCGGGCTCCGACAACCACCACGACCTCGGTTTGTTCGGCGGTTCGGCCCCGAAGAACCCGGAGCGTTCCGCTGGCCTCTACCACCTCGCCTGGGAGGTGGAGGACGTGACCGACATGCTCGTGCTCCGCGATCGGCTTCGCGATGCGAACGCCCTCAGCGGAAAGTCCCACCATGGTGTGACAATATCTCTCTACGGCTTCGACCCTGACAGCAACGAGTTCGAAATCATGTGGACCCTCCCCCGCGAGGCGTGGGGCGAATACGCCGACAAGGGTGTGGTGATGCCACTCGACCTCGATGCCGAAGTCGCCCGGTGGAGCGAAACCGAGAAGGCCAACAGTTAAAGTCGGCTTCAGCTTTCCCGTAGAATCGGGGTATGGAACATCTGACCATCGGGGAGCTCTCCAGGCGGTCCGGAGTGGCGACATCGGCTCTCCGTTTCTACGAGACAAAGGGTCTCATCGCCTCCGATCGTACCGACGGCAACCAGCGGCGATATCTTCGCTCGACTCTCCGCCGGGTGGCCTTGATCCGAGCAGGGCAGGAAGTTGGCCTCACCCTCGGTGAGATCGCCGAAGCCCTCGACACCCTCCCCCACGACTCGACGCCAACCAGACGGGACTGGGAGCGTCTCAGCAAAGGCTGGAGAGCCCGGCTCGACCAGCAGATCAAGGAGCTTCAGGCGCTCCGGGACGAACTGACCGACTGCATCGGTTGCGGTTGCCTCTCCCTCCAGTCCTGTGCGATCTTCAACCCGGCAGATGCCGCAGCCAACCGCGGCAGCGGTCCCCGCTACCTACTCGGAGACGAACGACCCCGCCGCTAGCACCGGTCTGGCTTCGAGTGTCCTCGCCGCCAGCAGCACATATGAGACCCACA
>JBBDMR010000041.1:0-31003 GCA_040878225.1 Acidimicrobiia bacterium | reverse complement strand
ACTAGGTGGCTCGTGACCACTAGTTGGCGTCGATGACTTCGCCGAGACGCTCGATCAGGTCGACCACGCGATTGGAGTAGCCCCACTCGTTGTCGTACCAGGACATCACCTTGACCAGGTTTCCCCCCATCACCTGGGTGGCGGCGGCGTCGAAGATCGATGAGTGCGGGTTGCCGATGATGTCGGTGGAGACGATCGGGTCGGTGTTGTACTCGACGATTCCTTTCATCGGGCCTTCGGCAGCCTTCCTCACCGCTTCGTTCACCTGCTCGACCGTCACATCCTGGTTGAGTTCGACCACCAGATCGACGGTGGACCCGTCCGGTACCGGCACCCTCATCGCCATCCCGTCGAGTTTGCCCTCGAGCTGGGGTAGTACCTCACCCACGGCGACAGCCGCGCCGGTGGTGGTGGGGATGATGTTCTCGGTTGCCGCCCTGCTCCGACGCAGGTCCTTGTGGGGCACATCGGCGAGACGCTGGTCGTTGGTGTAGGCGTGCACGGTTGTCATCACGCCCTTCTTGATCCCGAAGCTGTCATCGAGCACCTTCGCCAATGGTGCGAGGCAGTTGGTGGTGCAGGAGGCGTTGGAGACGAGGATGTCATCGGCGTCTAAGGCGTGATCGTTGACCCCGAGAACAACGGTTTCGTCGATCTTGTCCTCGGAAGGCACCGTGAGGATCACCCGTTTCGCCCCAGCCGTGATGTGCTTGTTGAGCGACTCCCGGTCGCGGAAGACGCCGGTGGCTTCGATCACCACGTCGACCCCGAGCTCGCCCCAGGGCAACTTCGCCGGGTCTCGCTCCATGAGCATTCTGACGCTTTGGTCGCCTGCCTTCATCACCCCGTCCGCCACACTCACTTCCTGGTCGAAGCGGCCCATCACCGAGTCGTATTCGAGCAGGTAGGCGAGGATCTCGTCATCGGAAAGGTCGTTGATGGCCACCACCTCGACCCCGGACTCGGGCCGTCCGGCGATGATGCGGAAGACAGCCCTCCCGATTCGTCCGAAACCATTGATGGCGACACGGGTCATGACTGTCCTCCTTCTTCGAAGCCTGCAATGGTTGCTGCAACCTCAACCACCCGGTTGGAGTATCCCCACCCGTTGTTGAACCAGGTGATCGTCTTGATCAGGTCGCCCCCGGTGACCATCGTGGCCAGGCTGTCGTACACACCCGAGTGTGTCTCGTCGCGCACATCCGAAGACACGATTGGATCGGCGACATAGGCGATTACATCAGAATAGTTGCTTTCCACGGCCTCTTTGATCACCTCGTTGACCTCCTCGATCGAGGTGTCCCTGTCAACCTGGGTGACCATGTCGACGGTCGAACCATCGGTAACCGGCACGTTGAGGGCCGTCGCCGCCAACTTGCCGGCGAGTTCGGGTAGAGCTTCGACGAGGATCTCAGCCGAGTTCGTCTCGGCCGGGATGATATTCTCACCGGCCGCTCTGCTCGTCCGGAACGAGTCGGTGGGGACGTCGGCGAGACGTCCAGAGTTGGACATTGCCTTGACGATGGTCATGAATGCCCGGTTGATGCCGAAGGACTCGTTGAGGGTCTTGAGAATGGGTGCGACAGCATTCGAGGTGTTCGAACCGAGCGCGATCATGTCGGTGTCAGGGGTGAGGATCCGGTCGTTGATTCCGCGAAGCAACAACGGCACCTCGCCCGGTGTCTCCGGGCTCGAAGTGAGTACGACCTTTCGCGCTCCCGCATCGAGATGAGCTTGCAGCGCCTCCCGGGTCCGGTACTTGCTGGTGGTCTCGAGGACGACATCGACACCTAGCTCGCCCCAGTTGGCGTCACCCGGCTCTTTGGCCTTGAGGAAAGCAGCTGATTTTGAGCCGTATTTGAGCGCGCCGTCGGCGTGCTCCACTTCTTTGGGAAAACGCCCGTAGATCGAGTCGTACTTGAGGAGGTAGGTGAGCCCGTTGGGGTCGGCGATGTCGCTGATCGCCACTACGTCGAGATCGTCGCGCTCGTGGAGGAGCCGGAAGACGTTGCGGCCAATGCGACCGAACCCCATGAGGCCGATTCGAGTTGTCGTCATGGAGAATCCTTTCTGCTCTCAACATAGCTGACCCTCTGGAAATTGATTTAATTGCACCGTACGTTCGGGAGTGGAGGAAGGGGTGGGTCTTGTTCGAGCTCTTGTTCTCAATTGCCGTGTGCGTCAGTCCTCCGGTCCCCGGGCCGGTAGTCGCTCAGTTCGCTCCTGTCGGCGAGTACGGGGGCCATTGGGGAGTTGACTTTGCTGCTGGGTACGGAGAAAAGGTCTTTGCTCCCGCGTCGGGGAAGGTCACATTTGCGGGATCGGTGGCCGGGATGAAAACCGTGACCATCGAGCCAGTGTCGGGGCTGAAGGTCTCGCTCTCTTATCTGAGTCAGATCGGCGTCGCTAGCGGCGAAGTGGTGGAGCGAGGGGAGAGGATCGGGCTCGCCGGTCTTGCCCATGGCACAGCGGCTGTTCACATGTCCACCCGGGTAAACGGGACCTATGTCGACCCTGCGTTGTGGCTGGGTTGCCGGGGAACCGACATTTCCCGGGCGTTGCGTCTCGTGACTCCACCACAGCCCTATCCTCGCACTCGTGCGCACCGGAATTCTTGGCGGGACCTTCGACCCGATCCATATCGCCCACCTCCACGCGGCCGAAACCGCCCTGTTCGCAGGTCTCGACCGGATCATGTTCATGCCGGTCGGAGATCCGTGGCAGAAAGGTGACCGCGAGATCTCACCGGTCGAGCACCGCATCGAGATGGTTCGCCTCGCCATCTCCCAGATCGACGGGTTCGAGATCGACCTGCGGGAGACCGAGCGAACCGGCCCCACCTACACCATCGACACCCTTCTCTCTTTCCCCGACGCTGAGGAGTTGTTCGTGATCCTCGGAGCCGATGCTGCTGCAGGCATCAGATCGTGGCATCGGTGGGAGGAGGTGGTCGACCGTTCACGGGTTGTGGTGGTGCCCCGCCCGGGAACACCAGCGTCAGCAGTCACGGAGGCCCTTCCCGGAGCACTCCGGCTCGAGATGGCCGCTCTTGACATCAGCAGCACGATGATCAGGGCGATGGCAGGGGAGGGGAGACCGTTCCGGTTCCTGGTCCCGGAAGGTGTCTCCGACTACATATCCGCCCATAATCTGTACGCGCAACCTGAATCAGGCGATATGGTGGGGCAAATCATTCGAGAGGAGTGAACCGTCGAAGAGCGAAGTGAAGACCTGGGAAGACGTGCCGCTGATGCCATCTTCTCCAAGAAGGGCAATGACATCATCCTTCTCGATGTCGAAGACCTCTTTGTTCTGTCCGACGTGTTCGTTATCGCAACCGGGACCTCACGGCCTCATGTCCAGGCTCTCGCCGAGGGTGTAGAGGAGCGTCTCAGGGAAGACCTCGACCTGAAGCCTCTGCGCAACGAAGGCAAAGCCGAGGCGGAATGGATCCTCCTCGATTACGGCGACATCATCGTTCACCTCTTCCAGGCTTCTGCCCGTGAGTACTACGGGCTGGAACGCCTGTGGGCCGACGCCCCGAGAGTCGGTTGGTCTGAGCCCGCGGTGAGCGAGCGCCCGGCCTCGGTCGAAAGCCAGTAGCGACTCCACTTTCCGGTTTATCCCGAACGCCGGACCGGTAGAGTGCCTCCGTCCGGCCGAACCCGGACGCGGAGGTGGCCGGCAGTGCGCAATTCCAAGGTGGCCTCGCTTGCCGAGGCCATCGACACCTTTGTGGGTGACGACGCTGTCGTGGCGCTCGAAGGCTTCACCCACCTCATCCCGTTTGCGGCCGGCCACGAGTTGATCCGGCAGGAGAAGAAGGGCCTGACTCTCTGCCGCCTCACCCCTGACATCGTCGCGGACCAGCTTGCTGCTGCCGGGGTCATCTCCAAGTTGGTGTTTTCCTGGATGGGCAATCCCGGTGTGGGATCGCTGCACGCCATCCGGCGCCGGATCGAAGGCTCCGATTCCCGACACCTGGCGATCGAGGAGTACAGCCACTTCGGGATGGTCGCTCGATACGTGGCCGGTGCCGGAAATCTCCCGTTCTATCCGCTCCGGAGCTACTCAGGGAGCGATCTTCCATCGGTGAACCCGTCGATACGAGAGGTACGAAGCCCCTTCGACGGCGAGATGATCCACGTGGTCCCGCCGCTGAATCCCGACGTGACCATCGTGCATGTCCAGAGGGCCAGCGCTTTTGGGGATGGCCAGATCTGGGGAATCCCGGGCTGTCAAAAGGAGGCGGCCTTCGCCGCCGACTCGGTGATCCTGACCTGCGAGGAGATCGTCTCCGAGGAGCTGATCAGGGCCGACGCCAACCGGACGATGATCCCGGGCGAGATCGTGGATGCTGTTGTCGAGGTGGCCGGAGGCTGTCACCCCTCCTATGCGCAGGGCTACTACGACCGTGACAACGAGTTCTACCTGGAATGGGACGTGATAAGCCGCGACCCTCGAGCGATCGAAGATTGGCTGGCTGATCGGGTCATCGGAACCCGGGACCACCGCGGCTATCTGGACAAGCTCGGAGCCGAGCGGTGGGGGCGCCTGGCGGCGGGAAGCCGGGTGTCACCCGGGGTCGACTACGGGAGCTATCGATGAGCTGGACGACCACCGAGCTCATGGTCATCGCCGCGGCACGCCGTCTCACAGGTGTCTCCACCTGCTTCGTCGGTATCGGGATACCGAATCTGGCCTGCAGTCTGGCCCGCCGGCTGGGAGCCGAAGACCTCGAGCTGATCTACGAGTCGGGGGTCGTTGGAGCGGAACCGGAGAGGCTCCCCCTTTCGATTGGCGATCCGGGTCTCGTGTCGGGAGCCCGGATCGTCGCCTCGATGTATGAGCTTTTTTCCTTCTACCTCCAGGGTGGATTGATCGATGTCGCCTTCTTGGGTGCAGCCCAAATCGATCGGCGCGGCTCGCTCAACACAACAGTCATTGGTTCCTACAACCACCCCTCTGTGCGACTGCCGGGCTCCGGCGGAGCATGCGAGATCGCTCTGAACGCACGCCGGGTGTTCGTGCTGGCCAGGCAGAGCCCTGCGACATTTGTCGGGAAGCTCGACTTCGTCACCAGCCCCGGACACGTTCCAGAAGCAGTCCGGAAAGGGCGAGGGCCCGAGCTGGTGATGACGCAATTGGGCGCATACGACTTCCGCCAGGGAGAAATGACGTTGGTCTCGCTCCACCCCGGTGTCAGCATCGAAGAGGTGCGTGCCTCGACCGGTTGGGAGGTCGCCGTCTCCGACCAGGTCGACGAAACCGCACCGCCGACCGAGGACGAGTTGGCGGCGCTCCGGGCGCTCGACCCGCGCGGGGTCTATCTCCGGTGAGCAGCGTCTTCCGCCGCTCAGCCAGCCCCATCCGGGCGGCGCGCGCCAAAGGGGCCTGGGTCTACGACACCGACGGCAGGGGCTACCTCGACGCCGCATCGGGGGCCCTGGTGAGCGCGGTGGGCCACGGCGACCCCTCGATCGTTGCAGCCCTTGCGGGGGCGGCGGGCAATCTCGACTACGTCCACCCCTCGGTGTTCACCACAGCCGCCGTCGAGGAATACTCGGCGAGGGTGGCGAAGCTCGTCCCCATGTCCGGAGCCATGGTCTTCCCGACGAGCGGGGGAGCGGAGTCGGTCGAGGCTGCGGTGAAGCTGGCCCGCTCCTACCACCTGGCCCGCGGTGAGGATCGGCGGATCGTCATCTCACGGCGCCAGTCGTACCACGGCAACACCCTCGGCTCGCTCCGGCTCTCGGGCCGGCCACCTTTGCGCGGCCCGTATGAGCCATGGCTGGTCGGCACCTCGTTCGTCCCGGAGGTGAACGAGTACCGCTGCCCGAACCCTGATCACCCCACCGCCTGCGCCCGGTGGCACGGCAACCAACTGGAGGACGTGATTCGGGCCGCCGGCCCCGGCAACGTGGCGGCGTTCATAGGCGAGAGCATCGGAGGAGCGACCCTGGCGGCCGCGGTGCCACCGGATGGGTATTGGGAAGAGATCGCACGAGTTTGTTACGACAACGGGATCCTGCTCATCGTCGATGAGGTCATGACCGGATTCGCCAGGACGGGCAGCTGGTTCGCGATCCAGGAGTGGGATGTCGAACCGGACATCCTCGTCTCCGGGAAAGGCGCAGGAGCGGGATACTGGCCCCTGGGCTTGTGTGTCGCGAGCGGAGAGGTCCACGATCAGGTGATGGCGGCTGGAGGCTTCGTCCACGGATCCACCTTTTCTCATTCCCCGATTGGCGCAGCGGTTGGGATGGCGGTACTGGATCGGATCGAATCGGATGACCTGATCGAGGCGGCACGGAGCATGGGGGCGCGACTGCGTGGAATGCTCGAACACGCCCTGAGCCAGGTTCCCTTCATTGGAGAGATCAGGGGCCGGGGGATGCTAATTGGTGTCGAGCTGGTGGCCGACCAGGAGACCAAGGCGCCGTTTCCGAGGGAGCGTCAATTCGTCGAGGATTTGACGGAACGGGCAGCAGAGCGCGGCCTGCTGGTTTACCCGTCGGTGGGATGTGCCGACGGGACTCTCGGTGACTCGATCCTCATCGGACCTCCCCTGACGATCGACGACGAGGAACTGGTTGCGATCAGCGACCGACTTCAATCGGCGCTGGAGAAAATCTCAGGATGAGAATGCCGGTTGTCTTCTCGCCGGAGCACGTGACGCACCGGGTCGACACGGGCTCATGGGTGGGTGTCGCGATCCCGACCGAGGAGGTGGCCGAGCGGCTCGATGCGATCATGAGAGCGATGGTGAAGTCCGGCCGTGCGGTGGTCGCCCCCACATCCCATGACGACACCGTCCTCAAATCGGTCCATCAGCCGGGGATGGTGGAATACATGCGAACCGCACACCGGGCCTGGCTGGACTGGGGATATTCCGACGATCCAGGACAACCCGACGTCACCGCCTATGCCTTCCCAATTGCGTCGATGTTGGGCAGCCTCCCGCTGCGGTTGCCCGTGTCGCCCGGGGCTCTGGCCGGGGTCTATGCCATGGACACTATGACTCCGATCGGGGAGGGCACATTCGAAGCTGCGCGTGCTGCGGTGGATGTCGCCCAGTCAGCCGCCGACATCGTCGCTGAGCATCGCGAGGCGGCGTATGCGGCGTGCCGGCCACCAGGGCATCATGCCGGGTCATCGTTCTTCGGCGGGTCCTGCTACCTCAACAATGCTGCGGCGGCGGCAGAGAGCCTGATCGGAGCCGGCCTCGGCAAGGTTGGAGTGATCGACATCGACGCCCACCACGGAAACGGGACGCAGGAGATCTTCTACTCGAGGGCAGACGTCGCATATTCGTCGATACACGTGGATCCGGGTGCTGGCTGGTTTCCACACTTTGTGGGTTACGCCGACGAGACCGGTACTGGCCCCGGAGAAGGTTTCAACTGCAACCGTCCACTCTCCCCGGGCACGGGCGACTCCGAGTGGCTCGACGGCCTCGACCGGCTCCTCGACTTCGTGACCGCCGTGAGAGCAGACGCATTGGTCGTCTCCCTCGGAGTCGATGCAGCCGAATCAG
The DNA here is from genome assembly GCA_040878225.1 of Acidimicrobiia bacterium. Taxonomy (GTDB): domain Bacteria; phylum Actinomycetota; class Acidimicrobiia; order Spongiisociales; family ZC4RG35; genus MA-ANB-1. The sequence goes on along the minus strand of JBBDMR010000041.1, from coordinate 23,466 downwards.
ATCCGGAGAGCCCACTACGGGTGAGCGAATCGGGTTACGGAGAAGCCGGAATACGGATAGGTTCTCTGGGTCTGCCGACGGTCTTCGTCCAGGAAGGCGGTTACGTCGTCGAGACTATCGGGGATCTCGTCGGGTCGACACTCGACGGGTTCGAGTCCGCATGGAAGGAGAAAAGTGACTGAGCATCAGTGGGTCGGTGTCGACGAGCATTTCGGGCTGCCCAGCCTCGACCGTCCAGACGCTGCCAAGGCGTCGTCGTTCAGCCTCGAGGCCATCGCAGCGCTGGAGCGTCCCCACGACGCGGCCCTGTCCCCGGATGGCTCCAAGGTCGCGACCATATTGGACCGGGACACTTCCGACGTCTGGGTCGTCGACGTCGACGGCACCCGTCAGAGCCGAATCACCACCGGCCGGGAGCTCGCTGCCTACTGGGAGGACGATGCGCCGGCATGGTCACCGGACGGCGTCCGGCTGGCGTATTCGGACAACGGCTCCGTTTGGGTGACTCCGGTGGCAGGGGGGCTTCCAACCAAGCTCGTCAAGGGCTCCTCGCCAGTGTGGGTCGGCAAAGACGAACTGTTCGTCACCGTCGAGCGCGATGAGAAGAGCCGGTTGGCCCGGATCGCGATTCCGGACCCATGGCCCCAGCCTGTCACCCCGCCGGAGCAGAACATCTCCGGTACATGGGTGTCAGCGGACCGTTCGGTCGCTCTCTATGTGAATCATCCGCCCGAAGACCGCCAGTCCAGCGAGATCTGGCTCGTGGAGGTGGCAACAGGTGTCTTGCGCCAGCTCACCCGAGCGGAGGGTGCGCAGGATCGGGGGGCTCGGCTTGCTTCCGACGGGAACACCGTGGGATATGTATCGGAGCGAAGCGGATGGTTCGAGATCCACACCATCGCCCGCGACGGGACGAACGAGCAGCAACTGACCCGGGACGCTGCAGACTTCTCGGCCTTGAGCTGGGCCCCGGGGAGCGACCGGCTCCTGGCTCGTCGCACCAGGCGCGGGTCCAGCGACCTCGTCGTCGTGGAAGTGCCCACCGGCGTGGTGACCGTATTGGCGTCCGGAGGCGATTGGACACCAGTTGGCTGGTCAGAGAAGGGGGCCGTCGCCATCCATGAGGCTCATGACACGCCACCGCGGATGGTGGTCGTCGGAGAAGGAGCGGAGATGCGGCCGATCCTCGAAGGGGTACCCGCCTCGATAAGGCGCGCCCACCATCGCCCCTACGAGGAGGTCACCTATACGTCGATTGACGGAATGGAGATCCACGGGTTTCTCTTCAAGCCGGACCGGGCCCGCGACGAGCGGGTACCTGCCGTTGTCTATCCGCATGGCGGCCCAACCAGCGCTTACGAAGACAGTTGGGATGGCCACGCTCAGTACTTCGTCGACAAGGGTTATTCGTGGTTCGCCATCAATTTCAGGGGCAGCACCGGCTACGGCCGGGAGTTCGAACGCTCCAACCACGGAGTCTGGGGAGTCAAAGACACCGAGGATTGTCTCGCCGCCGCCGACTACCTCGCCTCGCTCGACTGGATTGACGGTGAGAGGCTGGCGATATTCGGCGCCAGCTACGGCTCCTACCTCGCCCTCTCTTCCCTCGCCACCGACCCCGAGCACCGCTATGCCTGCGGGGTGGCCAAGTATGGGGATTCGGACATTACGAGCTCCTGGGCGCAGAGTGATCGGACAGGTAGGGAGGATCTGGAGCGAATGATGGGGACGCCTTCCCAGAGCCGGGCCACGTACCGGGCCGGCTCACCGCTGGCATCGGTCGGCAACATCGAACGGCCGATATTGATCGCACACGGGGAGAAGGACGCCCGGGTCCCCCCTGATCAGTCGAGCCAGCTCGTGACCGAGCTGCGTCGGCTGGGCAAGACTTTCGAGTACATCACCTACCCCACCGAGGGGCACGGCCTGCTCCGTGCCGGTCCCCAGATCCACTTCTACCGCCGCCTCGAGCGATTCCTCGACTGGCATCTGATGTGAGAGCCCGCATTCGCGACCTGGGGGTGTCGATCGGGGAGTATCCGGCGGGGCCCGAAAATGCGATCACCGACGTACCGGGTGTGCTCGTCGGGCACCAGACCGTCATTCGCGACCAGCCGACCACGGTCCGGACGGGAGTGACCATGATCGTCCCCCGCCACGGCGAGATCTGGTCCGACTTCGCCTACTGCGGTGTGTCGGTGCTCAACGGCAATGGGGAGATGACCGGTGTGCCCTGGATCGACGAGTCGGGGATGCTGGGATCCCCAATCGGCCTCGCCAACACCCATCAGGTCGGAATGGTGCGGGACGCGCTGGTCAAGTATCTGGTACAGCAGGATCTGGAGCGGAGCTTCTTTCTCCCCGTGGCAGCCGAGACCTGGGACGGCCACCTCAACGATGCCGACGCCTTCCCGCTCACCGAGGGGGACGTCCGTGCTGCCCTCGATGCGGCGGCTGCGGGCACTGTTGCCGAGGGCAACGTGGGAGGGGGTACGGGGATGATCTGTCATGAGTTCAAGGGCGGCATCGGCACCTCGTCTCGGATCGTCCCCGTCGACGGGGACGACTACATCATTGGCGCCCTGGTCCAGGCGAACTACGGGGCTCGCCGTGATCTTCGGATCGACGGGCTTCCGGTGGGGCGCCATATCGGCATCGATGTGGTCCCTTCGGCCTGGGCGGAGTCCGATGCACGGGAAGGAGACGGATCGATCATCGCCGTCGTGGCCACTGACGCCCCGCTTCTTGCCGACCAGTGCCGACGCTTGGCCCGCCGCGCCGGTCTCGGCCTCGCCCGCGCCGGCGGGTACGCCCACGACTCGTCGGGCGACATCTTCCTCGCTTTCGCCACAGGCAATCACCTCCCAGCCGGGGAGAGACTCCATTCGGTTCGCTCGCTCCATCACGGGTCGATGGACCCGCTGCTCCGGGCTGCCGCGGACGTGGTCGAGGAGGCGATTCTCAACGCCCTGACCGGGGCGGAGACCATGGCCGGGCACCGCGGCCGGGTTGCCCATGAAATGCCCCTGGATCGGGTGGCGGAGATCCTCGAATCGGGCCGATGACCGCTCTCCGCGACCCGGAATATATTGGAAGCCGTTTCCGTCACATAGGGGCGATTTCGGTAATAGATTTTCCGCGTCACAATTCAACGGAGGCCCGGTCCTATGAGACGCTTGGTTGTCATGCTCGTTATTGCAGTGCTGGCGGCTGCACTCGCCCCGACGGCATTCGCCCAGGAGGACGACTCGGTCGTTCTCCGCATCGGTCTTACCCAGGACTGGGAGACGTTGAACCCCACGGTCGGCTTTGCGGTCAGCGAATACGAGATCTGGAATGTCCACTACGCGACCCTGACCGACAAGGCCGCAGATGATTTCGAACCCGTACCGGGATTTGCGGAGTCATGGGAGGCGTCCGACGACGGCCTCACCTACACCTACACGCTCAGGGAGGGCCTGCTCTGGTCGGACGGCGAGCCACTGACCGCCGAGGACGTCGCATGGAACATCAACACCGGGCGTGATCAGGGGTGGGACAACATGTATTCGACGGTCATCAACCTCGACGCCACCGCCCTGGACGAGCGGACCGTGCAGGTCACCTCGTCTGTGCCCGATCCCAAGCTCCCCACCCTCGACGTCTACCTGTTGCCCAAGCACATCTGGGAGGACATCGCCACCGACTACGACGCGGCCGTGGAATACGACGCCCTCGACGGTGTGGGAAGCGGCCCCTTCGTCATCACCGAGTTCACGCAGAGCCAGTCGGTCGTGATGGAGGCGAACCCCAACTATTGGGGTTGGGAGGGCGAGGAGCCGCCGATCGACACGCTGATCTTCAGATACTTCTCCAACCCGGATGCGATGGTCGCCGCCCTCCAGCAGGGGGAGCTCGACGCCATCCACGGGTTCCCGGCGAGCTCTTACGACGCTCTCGTTGCCGATGACAACATCGAGGTAGTTGCCGGCCAGCAGGGTGGTTTCGACGAGATCGCCATCAACGGCGGTGCGGTCACCGGGCAGCCCCATCCCGCCCTCCTCGACCTGGAGGTGCGTCGGGCGATCAGCTTCGCCGTCGATCGGGAAGCGGTGATCGAGGACCTATGGGCCGGTCTCGCCGAAACGACCGATGTGATCGGGGTGAGCGCCGACCCGAAGTGGTTGGTCGACATCCCCGACGATCAAGCGTTCACCTATGACACGGCCCGGGCCAACCAGATCCTCGACGACGCGGGCTACGTCGATACCGACGGAGACGGCATCCGCGAGATGCCCGATGGCACGAATCCGATCGTGCTTCGCCACGCCCTCAACACCGACTCCGACATCGCCGGCCCCATTGCCGAGTTGTTCACCGGTTGGATGGAGGAGATCGGAATCGGTGTCGAGGTCGAGTCCTACGACCAGGACACGTTGTACGGCGTGATCGCCGAAGGCGACTACGACACGTTCTTCTGGGGCTGGACGCCGTTCGTCGACCCGGACCCGATGCTGTCGTACTTCACGGCTGCCGAACTGGAGTCCTACAACGACGCCAACTGGACCGACCCCCGATTCGAGGAGCTCTATCTCGAACAGAAAGAAGAGCTCGATGCCGACCGGAGGATCGAGATCGTCCACGAGATGCTGACGATCTTCCACGACGCCGCCATCTACATTCCGCTCTACCTGAATCCGGACCTCCAGGCCTACCGAACCGACCGGTTCGAGGGTTGGGTTCAGCAGCCGGCCGAGGTCGGCCCGGTCATCTTCACCAACTCCTCGCCCAGCTACGCCCAGCTGCGGCCGGTAGGTGAAGGCGGTGGGCTGGATTCGGATGGGCTCAATTGGCTGCTGATCGGTGGCATCGCCCTGGTAGTAGTCGCCATCCTCGTTTTCGTGATGACGAGGCGGAAGACGACCGCCGACGAGCGCGAGTAGGTGCTGGCGGTCGAGCAATCGGAGAGCAGAGGTCGAGCCCGGTTCATCCTGCGCAAGGTGCTGGGCTCGGTCCTCACACTGGCCTTTGTCCTGGTCTTCAACTTCGTCCTGTTCCGCATCGTCCAGGTCGATCCAATTGGGTCGCTGTTCCGGGGTCGCAACGTCCCGGCGGCGAAGATCGACGAGCTCCGCAGGGCCTTCGGTCTGGACGAGTCGCTGTGGACCCAGTTCTGGCTCTACATCAGGGAGACCTTCCAGCTCAACTTCGGGATCTCCTATCAAAGTCGCCAGCCTGTCTGGGAGCAGATAACGCGTTCGATCCCGGCAACCGTCGCTCTGGTCGGGATCTCAGCCGTGCTCTCGGCGGTGGTGGGGACCATCGCCGGGATCGTTGCCGCGTGGCGTCGCAACACGTGGAAGGACCATGCGATCACGTCGGGGACGATGGTCTTCTACTCCATGCCCGACTTCTGGCTGGGGATGATCCTCCTCGTCGGCTTCTCGGTTGTCCTCGGGTGGTTCCCCGTCGGCGGGATCACCGACGCAGGCACCGACGCCACCGGGATTGCGCTCTTGTTCGACCAACTGCATCACATATTCCTTCCTGCGCTGACGCTCACACTCGCCTATCTCGGCGAGTACGCCCTCGTGGCACGGAGCTCCTTGTTGGACGTGATGGGGGAGGACTACCTCACGGTGGCCAGGGCGAAGGGTCTTCGAGACTCCCAGGTCAGACGACGACATGCGGTTCCCAATGCGCTGCTCCCGGTCGTGACCCTGACTGCGATCAACTTCGGCTTCGTCCTGTCCGGCGCCATCGCCGTCGAAGCCGTGTTCTCCTGGCCGGGTCTGGGCAAGGCGACCGCCGATGCGATCCGGGGCCCTGACCTTCCGATGCTCCAAGGGCTGTTCCTGCTCTTCAGCGCGGCGGTCATCTTCTTCAACCTGATCGCTGACGTCGCCTACGCGTGGCTCGACCCGAGGGTGGAGGATTGAGCAGCCTAGCCGCACAGCGCCGCCGGGCGACGGCCGGTCGGGTCTGGAGCCAGTTCCGGGGCTCGCGTCAGGGGGCAGTCGGGCTGATCGTCTTGTTTCTCTTCGTGGCCATGGCACTCCTGGCACCGGTCCTCGTCGACGCCAGGGAGTTGAACCCCGTCTTCGCCAGGGCGGCCGGCAACCCACAGTGGGCATCGCCCGACGTGTTCGGACCGCTCGGCACCGATCACCTGCGCCGTTCCGTGTGGGCCCAGTTCGTCTGGGGGTCCAGAGTGAGCCTGTTCGTCGGTCTCGCCGCAACGGTCCTGACAATCCTGATCGGCTCTGTCGTTGGGGTCGTGTCCGGCTTTGTCGGGGGGAGGGTCGACGCGATCATGATGCGGGTCACCGAGTGGTTCCTTGTCATCCCATTCCTGCCACTTGCCATTGTCCTCGCCTCTGTGCTCGGGAGAAACGTCTGGAACATCATCTTCGTTATCGGCGTCACATCGTGGCCCTCGACCGCGAGGCTGGTGCGGGCCCAGGTCCTTACGGTCAAACAGCGCCTCTTCGTCGACCGGGCCCGATCCCTCGGCGCCGGGGGAGGACATTTGGTCTTCCGTCACATCCTGCCCAACGTCAGCGGTCTGATCGTTGCGAACGCCACCCTCGCCGTCCCGATCTCGATCCTCACCGAGACGACGCTCTCATTCCTTGGGCTAGGGGACCCCTCGTCGCCCTCGTGGGGCAAGACCCTGGAGGAAGCCTTCGTCAACGGTGCGATCATTCGCAATGCCTGGTGGTATTTCCTGCCCGCCGGCCTGGGGATCCTCGCGGTTGTCCTCGCCTTCACGCTCATCGGTAGATCCCTCGAGGAGATTGCGGATCCGAGGCTGGGGCGAGTCCGATGAGCGGCACCCTGCTCTCGGTCCGCGATCTCCACATCACCTATCGGACGAGTGCCGGGCCAGTGCCGGCGGTTCGGGGCGTCAGCTTCGAACTGCGAAGAGGCGAGACGTTGGGGCTTGCCGGTGAGTCGGGTTGCGGCAAATCGACACTGGCCAACTCATTGCTCCGTCTGCTTCCTGGAGATGCACTCGTCGAAGGTGCGGTCGAAATCGACGGCGAGGATCTCTTTTCCCTTTCGCCGGGTCGACTGCGGGCGGTTCGCTGGGTCAAAGAGGCGATCATCTTCCAGGGGGCCCTCCACGCTCTCAACCCGGTACAGACGGTGGGGAGACAGGTGAGAGAGCCGATGCTCCTCCACGAAACGGCGTCCTCCGACCGGGAAGCCAAGGACAGAAGCCGGGAGCTTTTTGAGAAGTTTGGGCTGGCGCCGAGGCATCTCGACGCCTACGCACACCAGCTGTCGGGAGGGCAACGCCAGCGGGTCCTGATCGCGATGGCCCTCGCCTGCGACCCCGACCTCCTCATCGCCGACGAGCCAACAACGGCTCTCGACCTGATGGTCCAGGCCCAGGTCCTGGCACTGATCGAGCAGCTGCGCGAGGAGAGCGAGCTGAGCCTGATTTTCATCACCCACGACCTGTCGGTCCTCACCTATGTCTGTGAGCGTCTGGCGATCATGTACGCAGGGCGCATCGTCGAGCAGGGGCCGGGACACCAGGTCTTCTCATCTCCCCAGCACCCTTACACCCGTGCCTTGGCCGCGGCATTCCCGACCATCGGGGATCAGTCCTCCCGGATGGCACCGTCGGGTCTCGCCGGTGACCCGCCGACACCAGGCAGCCTTCCCGAGGGCTGCCCGTTCCACCCGCGCTGTGTCCTTGCCCAAGACCGTTGCCGGGACGCCGAGCCTCCGCTACGGACGGGTGTGAAAGGATGGGAGGCTGCATGCGTATTGGTGTGAGTCCGGTCGTCGCAGTCGAGGAGGTTGAGGTCAATTTCGGCAGTTCGAGGGCGGTCGACGGTGTGACTTTGGAGGTGTTGGCAGGTGAGGTGCTTGCACTCGTCGGCGAGTCCGGGTCGGGCAAGACGACGTTGATCCGGGCGATCCAGGGCCTCCAGCCGGTGAGCTCCGGGGAGATCATCCACGCGGCCACCGATCGGGACGGGCCGGGGCGGTCGGGTGTGCAAATGGTTTTCCAGGACCCGACGGGGGCGCTGAACCCGAGGCACACGATCTACGAGATCGTGGCCGAGGGGCTCCGCATCCGAGGGGAAGGAGACGATGAAGAGGCGAAGGTCGCCGAAGCCCTCTCCCGGGCAGGCCTCCGCCCACCCGAGCGGTTCTTCGGTCTGTACCCGCATCAGATCTCCGGTGGCCAGCGGCAGCGGGTCGTGATCGCAGGGGCAATGGTCATGGAGCCCCGGCTCCTCCTCGCCGATGAGCCCGTAGCGAGTCTGGACGCGTCGATCAGAGGGGAGATCCTCGCTCTGATGCGCCTACTCGTCGTCGAAACCGGGCTCTCCATCCTGGTGGTGACCCACGACCTCGGCCTGGCCTGGAACATCGCCGATCGGGTGGCAGTCATGTACCTCGGCCGAATCGTCGAGATAGGCTCGACCGAGCAGATTCTGCAATCGCCCCGTCATCCGTACACCAGAGCACTCCTCTCGGTCGTCCCCGAGACCGAGCGTATGGACCAGCAGATCCTGGTCGGCGAAATCCCCGACTCGAGGCGGATCCCGAATGGCTGCAGGTTCCATCCCCGCTGCCCATTGCTCCAGTCCGGGACGGTGCCTGCGGAGACAGCCAATCGGTGTGTCTCCGAAGACCCCGGGCTGATGCCGGTCGACGATGGTTGGGAGGCCGCCTGTTGGGCAACGGTCGGAGTCAGATCAGGTAGTTCCGCTCCGCTGCCGGATGGGTGAGCGCAGCCCGGTCGGCGGCGAATGGAGAGATGTCCTGCTCGGTCTCGCCGTCGATCGCCAGTTCGACGAGGATGCTCCCGAGTAGTGAGGCGAACTTGAAGGCATGTCCCGCGCCGACTGCCATATAGACGTTCTCGGTTCCAGGGACCCGATCGACGATGAAGTCGCGGTCGGGCGTGAGCGTATACAGACAGGTCTTCGAGAGATGGACGTCTCCTGCAGCGTCGGGGAGACGGGCGGTGGCAAAGGCCGTCACCGCGTCGATCACGTCCTGGCGCGGCACGTGGCTCCGGTTGTCCACATCGGTGACGATTTCGCAGCGATCCCATGACAATTTGACCGCAGGCTCGCCGAACAGCGGGAAGCCGTAGAAAGAGGGGACCGTCATCCAGATCCAGATCGGGAACCGGTCGGCCGCGAAGGCCGATGGGTTGGCCGACGGTGTCAGGTAGACGACCTGCTCCTGGGTCACTTCGAGCGGAAAGGACACCTGGAGATGGGCGAGAGTTTGGTTGGTCCAACCTCCCGCGGCAATGATCAGGCCGCCGGCCGTGAAGCGGCCATCGGTCGTCTCCACCACCACCTCGCCACCGATCTCCTCGACCGAGGTGACGATGGTGGCCTCGAGGATGCGCGCGCCGTACCGCTTGGCCATCGCCCGGTGGGAGCTGTTCGCCTTCGAGGCCATCACGATGCCGGCATCGGGCTGGAAGAGGGCGGTTGTGTCATCTTCGAGACGCCATTGCGGCCAACGTGACATCACTGCGGTGGAGTCGAGTTCTTCGAACGCGACGCCCGCAACGGTCATCGCGTCCCGGTACGAGTCGAGGCCGATGACTGCGTTCCCGGGTGCGAGGTCGAGCCCGCCGGTTTTGATGACCAGTTGCTGACCGGAGTCCATCTCCACCTCTGACCATGCCCGGTAGGCGGCCCGGGCCAGGCTCACATACCCGGGAGTGTGATAGGAGAGCCTGATGATCCTGCTGTGGTCCTCCGAACCTCCGTTGGGATGGCCGAGCGGGAACTGCTCGATACCGAGGACCGCCTTGCCAGCGCGCCGGGCCGCCCGGTAGGCGGCGGCGCTGCCAATGCCGCCCATCCCGATCACTATCAACCGGTAATCGGTCACATCAGTTCGTCGAGGTATCGCCGGATGTCCATCGAGTAATCCTCCATGGGAGCGTAGAAGCCGGTTGTGAAGAACCGCGATGACATCCCGCGCTGCACGCCTTCGCACACGGCCCAGTCCTGATGGTTGACCATGTCCCAGAAGCCTGTTGCGTCCGACGGGTCGAACTCGGGCTTGGAGATCTCGCTCATGTGGAAGAGAAAGTCGCAGACCACGATGGTCGTGCTCTCCGATTTCGGCCACAGCGTGAATGCGGCGACATGGTCCGCCGATAGGCTCAACATTAGGTTCGGGTAGACCAAGAGGCCCTTGTGCCGTTCCCGCTCCTGCTCGCTGAGACCGGGGAACGGTTCCCGATTCGAGGTCCCGCTCGCGGTGAAGGTCCATGCTCCATCGCGATGAGGAATGCCCTCGTCCCAATCGAGCTCCGATCCGCCTCGCTTCTTGAAAGCGGGAACGAGGTCGCTGAGCTCGAAATGCACCGGCCCGCAGTGGTAGCACTCGTTGAAGTTCTCGACTATGGCCTTCCAGTTGGCGGCGACCGGGTAGACGATCCGATGAGCCACTCTGAGGTCGGTGAGCGGGTAGTTGGCCAGGTACGTCTCCGACTCCTGGAACTGAGATGCGAGCGAGCCGGCAGCGTCCCGATTCAGGTGCACCCAGACGAATCCGCCCCAGGTGTCCACCGCCACCGGGTGAAGGGGAAGGTCCTCCTTTCGGAGCCCGTCGGTCTCGCCCAGAAATGGGGCCGTCTTGAGCTCGCCGGTGAGGGAGTAGGTCCATGCGTGGTACCCGCACTGGATTGCGCCCCGATAGGTACCCGATGGTCCGATTTCCTCCTGACCGGGCTTTCCCGGGGCCGAGGAGAGCTGGTTTCCCCGGTGACGGCAGAGGTTGGCATATGCGGCGAGGGTGCCGTCTCGGGTGCGGGTGACGAGGATGCTGTCCCCGGCGACGTCGCACACAAGGTGATCGCCGGCTTCGGGCACTTCCTCGTCTCTCCCGACACAGAACCACTGGTTGGCGAATATGGCCTCACGCTCGCGTTGATACCACTCCTGGGCCACATAACGGTCCCGGGGAAGGGTCTTCTCCATCGGTGGAGATTAATCAGTGCATTCCCGGTTTCGGTTTCCGCGAGACCTTGATCAGACCCACTTTCTCGGGATGCTCTCTTCCCACCGGCGCTTCCATACTCTCGAACCCCCCGTGAAGGCGTCGAGGGTGATGACAATGTCGAAAGCGCTGCGGCCCGAGATCTCGAGTGTCCCCACCACGGAGATATCCCAACCTTCCCGTTCCAGGCTGACGACAGATCTGGCCTCCACTCTTGTCGACCCGGGGTCGTCGTCGGCGACGCTGACTGTCCATGTCTGCTCCGACCCATATGTGAGCATGCCGCGGTCGGCCTGAAGCTCCCGTGACGCGATGTGCCGTTTGAAGAAAGTGGTTGCGCCGTTTCGCCTGATCGACCAATCGGCCTCGTCGAGAAGCTGGACACCCGGTGGCTCCGCCGGGATTGGCTCGGGGATCGAGATGATCTCCTTATCTGCGTCCTGGTCGACGACGGGAATGACCAGCATCGAGGTCGCAGGGTCGATTGTGAGGGTGAATTTCTCGCCGGGGGGCCAAACCACGGGAAAGTCGGCTCCGGAGAGTGCCAATCTGAGGCGGGAGCCCACGGGCAGCACCGCCGAAGTCGCCATCAATGGGAATGAGATCGATAGCGGCTCACCGGGCTCCGGCCTCCGGGGATCCGACAAGGCCGAGGGGAAGGCGAGATTGCGGTTGCCCCTGCAGATCAGATGGGATTCTCCTTGGGGGGAGACCACGAGGAGCCGGGCGGCGACCATGCCGACCTCTCGATTGGAGCTCAATCCAAGCTCAACCCGTGGGGTGCCGAGTATCTCCATGGTCTCTTCAAGAGGGGCGGAGTCGAAACTGAGGGAGGCTTGGTCATCTTCGGCGCCATCGCTGCTGGCGATCCCGGATCGATCCCAAGCCGGAGCATGGCTGCCGACCCATTGCGGTCCATCCCAGACGACACGTGCGTGCTGGAGGCCGGCGAGGGTGAATGTCACCTCCCGACCCGGCGGCGGCCAGGCAGGCTCCGCTCTCCAGTGCCCGGCAACATCTTCGCCGTCGAAGGGAGGGCCCGAGCGGATGTATGCGGTTACAGCCGGCAAGTCCATGACGTCGTTCGCGTCGCCGCGCAGATGGTGCCCGAACCATCGGGCCAGCAGGTCGAAGTGGTCGAAGGTAGGCCCGGGCTTGCCGGTGGCGGGCCGGTAGTGACCCCAAGGGCCGATCACCGTTCTCGTCGGGCAGCTCAAATTCTCGGCCAGTGCGGTGATCCCGTCGATATAGCCGTCGAGCCACCCTCCGACGAGGAGTGTTGGGCACTCGATCGAGCTGTAATCTGCGGCGGGCGATCCGTGCATCCAATACTCGTCCCTCCGCTGGTGGCGCAGCCACTCCACGTGCCATTGCGGGGTGTTCTCGAGCCGATTGAGCCACTCCTCGTACCAGCCGTCGCCCACGATGTCGGGGTCGGGCGGAAGCGCATTGGTTGTGATCATCGACGGTGGCCAGTCGGCTTGTTCTCCAGCATGGAGCGATCCACCGGTGTAGTGGACGTCGCAGGCGAACCGGTCGTGGGTGGCGTGCATTGCTGCGATCGCCTTGAGTTGTGGGGGCCGGAGCATGGCGGTCTGGAGAGCGCTGAATCCGCCCCACGAGATTCCCCACATGCCCACGTTCCCATTCGACCATTCCTGGGCGGTGACCCAATCGAGGACTTCGATGTTGTCCGCCTGCTCTATTGCCAGGTACTCGTCATGGATCACCCCCCTCGAGGCTCCCGTGCCCCGCACGTCGATTCGGATGCCGGCGAATCCCCGGGAGCCAAGGTATGTGTACGTGGAATGGTCTCTCGAATAGCAGTCGTCGTCTTTTCGATAGGGAAGCGATTCGACGACCGTGGGGAAAGGACCATCGTTGGGAGCGTCCGGCAGGTATGAAGTCAGAGCGATCCGGGTCCCGTCCGACATCGTCACGAACACTCGGCGATCGATGCGGACCGGGTAGCCCCTGGAAATCATCGGCGAAATCTAGCGGAGGCGAATCACCTCACCGGGAGGCTATCGCCAAACGCCCGAAGCCCGGCATTCTGGTGGTGGCGACCCTGGCGGATGGCCCCGGGGCTTCGTGGTGTCGGCTCAGTTGCCTGCCATTTTCTTAAGCCCGCCGAAGTTGAAGGCCCATCCGACACCCCAAGCCTTGCTGGAGAGCAGCGGCCCGTCCGGATTCCAATAAGCGTTTTTGAAACGCTCGGCGGTTGGCATGCGGAAGTCGTAGGGGACGCAGTCGGCGACCTTGCCATGCCACATCCTCTCCTCTGCAGGCTTTGCCAACTCCTGCGCGACGGCAACGATGCCGATGATCGCCAGGGCGAGCCTCCAGAGGTTAATAAGACTGAGGCGCCTCTTCTTCTTGGCTTTTTTGTTTCCCATGTGCCGAAGGTTACCGGAGTCTGGTGGACATCTTGCAGGCTCGCCACGTCGCCGCTGCGTGGCGGAGCACTCGCGTTTATCCGGGGGCAAACACCAAGCAGTCCGGGCCTGCTGAACACCATTCTCCATCATATTCGGGGCCCAGCCGTGCGAGCACTGGTATGTCGCCACGCTGGAGAATGACGAGTTGGATGGAGCCTCCCGGTGCGGTGGGACAAACCGTGTGGACCAGAACCGGGTCTTCCATTTCGAGGTCGACCTCGGTGGGAACATCCCACACCCCTGTCTGTGACAGGCCGCATGCCCGGGTGAGAGACCCGTCATGTCTGCTGATCTGGAACTGCTGGCCCGTGTCGAGCGTGAACTCGATGATTTCGTCTGAAACCTCGATCGACGCGACTGGGTTCTCGTTCAAATCGGGATTGTTGGCATCTTCGTAGCGGCCGTTGGGGTCAAAGCCAGCCGACAGCAACAGACACTCCTCGTCGCCACGACATGACACCGCAGGTCCCGCTTCCTCGGAGTCCCACGGCTTGATCGTGATTACGGCGTTTTCATAGTAACTGCCAGGCCAGATCACCGGCTCGTCGATCGAGAGCCCGCCGAGCACCAGCGTGTCCTCGCCGAGAACGAGGACTTCCTTTTCTGCCTTGAACGGCCCAGACCCTTCGCTGTCACGCACCACGACACGATCCACCACGCGCCTCGTCACCACGTCTTTCCCGTCGAGGCGAAACGTCACCTGGTCTCCTTCGAAAACGAGTTCGACCTGGTTGAATCCAGCTTCGCGGAGCGCTGCGAAGCCTCCCGGGATGTCACGAGCGCCGTCTACCGCGAATTGGTCGACCGAAGGCACCAAGGCCTCATAGTCAACACTGTCATCGACTTGTACAACGACCGGCCTACCACAAGCTCCGGCCAATAGACCCGCCAACACCAATGTCAGAACCATTAGTCTACGCATGCCCAACCTCCAGATTGTGCGCGAATTATCCGAGCATGAGTCCACGAGACACAAGAGCATTTGGGCCTTACCGTCTGTGACGCAGGTCGAGATCGACAATCTCCATTCCTTCTCAATGCCACAGCGGTGCCACGGCGGGCTTCGCCCATGCCACAAAGCCATGCCACATGATTAGGTCAATGAACACGGGCCTATTCGCAACTGTCCGAGGTGGTAAAATGCTCGTTCCCACATATGGGGCTGTAGCTCAGCTCGGCAGAGCACTTGACTGGCAGTCAAGGGGTCAGGGGTTCAAATCCCCTCAGCTCCACCCTAGAAATCCCTTGCAGTAGCAGGGGATTTCGCTTGTTTGGCGGGGTTGTGAGCCTGTGGATAAATAGGTCATTTTTTGGGTCATTTTCGGTCGTTTTCGGTTTGAATTGGTCACGAATTGGTCACGAATTGGTCATCTCACGATGACCGAAGAAGGACCTCCGAATTTAGGTTTCAATCTTCTTTCTCCTCGGACAACCTTACGCTTTGCACATTGAGCGTTGGACCAGGGAGATTGCCACGGGCGGTGCTGGACCCGTCAGGTGGTGTTGCTGCACGTTCCGAGAGCAGGTCCTCGATTGTGTCGAGACGGGCGTGGAGTCGGGACATCTCAGCCACCAGTTCAGACTCTCCTTCTTCTCCATCGCTCTCGACAAAGTGTGCCGCCACGGCAGCGGTGATTAGCGCCAAGAAGCCAATTCCAATGAGCATCAGGACCGCCGCTGCCATCCGTCCAGCGGGCGTTTCGGGAACATGTCGCCGTACCCCACTGTGGTCATGGTGACGATTGCCCACCACAGTCCGTCACCGAGAGGCGAGTCTTCGAGAATTGCGAAGACTCCGCCGATCCCGAGTGTGATCAGCAGTGTCAGGGTGACGATGTAGCCCAGTCCCCGCTTTTTGAAGACTGCCCGCGTGGCTGATGCACCACGAGTGATGACCGCCGCCAAGCGGAACAGTCGGAGCAGGCGGAGGACTCTCCCCAGCCGTAACAGCCGGAACAGTCGAGTGGTTGCCAAGAGTCCGGGGAGCAGAGGGAAGGAGGCGACGATGATGAACACGTCGAGCCAAGCCTTTCGGGTGTAGGCCAACCGGCGATCTGCCAAGGTCACGACTACTAGGTACTCGGTGGTGAACGCTGCCCAAATCAGCCAGTTGACGCCTGCTGCGATGTTCAGCCATGCCTGGCTGGTCGCCTGTTCCTCGATGAAGATGACCGGCACCACCAAAAGCGCAGCCACGAGGACCGGGACCTCAAATCGACGCCTCGCCGCCGCAGCAGGAGGGTTCAGGACATCCTCAATTGCCAAATGGATTCTCTCCACATCTTGAATGTGCTTGGCGCTTCGGAACGTAGCACCGATCTGAGAGACCTGTCGAGGAACAGGTGAGGGCACTGGCAACCGATTCGGTGGTCTTCGGGTCGGGACGGTAGGTGTTCTCAACGGTCATTTGAATGTCCCTTCAAAAGAGGGGGGCCGGGAGCCACCGTTAACCCCCGGGGCTAAAGGACATCGCGCCCTTCCTCGGTGTCGGGGCGCTCCTGTGCCCACGTAAATGGATCGTATCCCCCCAAAACTTGATCCTCGGGTTCGGGTACCGGCATGGATTGTTTGAGTTTGGGGGCGGATGGTTGCCAGGGTGTGATCTGTTGGACCACGGAGCGGTAGAAGTTCTCGATCAGGTCGAGGACGGTCTTGATGAACCCGGGGCTTCGGGTACCGGTCTTGCGGCCCAATCCCATCTCGGAGCGCATGGTGACGGTAAATCGGTGCGGTTCCCCGTGGTCGCTGTCCAGCAAGGCGAAACGATCCTCCCTGGTTTCTTCAAGGGTGGCGGATGTGCTGGACCGGGCACCCTTGGGGAAAGCCTCAATAACCAAGTCTCCCGGTGCCCCGCTAAGCTGTGAGACCAACCAAGAAACCCGACCACGTGCCCCTTTGTCTTGGGGTGCGTCGATATCAATTGAGGCGGTGATCTGTCTTGCTCTGAGATCGGCGGACACGTTGAGGTCCCCCGCTGTATTTGGGATTCTCAAGCTTCCGGCCACGGTGCCCGCTCCACAAATAGATTCGATTAGGGCGGCGGCGCGCTGGCGAGTGTCGGATTGGCCACGCGGGTGGATTACTAAAACATCCTCGCCTATATCGGCGCTCAACCTGAGGGCACCGAATCTGAGAAGTTGGTCCCACCGTCCCGTTACGTCTTCGATCCCTTTGCTTCGTTTATTGAGAGTCCCTTCCCGGGCACCGTCACGGATCGCAACCCAATCTTGACCCATGTCGGAAAAGTCGAGGGCACCGGATTTGGGGTGTTCTAAGTACCGGATCAACTCGTCAAGCAACCAAGCCTGTTCTGGGTCGGCTACGCCTTTGTGCTGCTTGATCCGTATCGCCGCGCTGACGATTGCACTCCACGAAAGATGCGAAACCCCGACCTTGCTAGATGCCCTCACCTTTAGCCCGTCCGTCGGGTGGGCACCGGCGCTAGGGGCGATCTCGTTGGAGATGGTTAACACGTGGTCGACTTTCCACTCCCTGGCCAGGTTCCAATAATTGTTGATTTGTTCGGCCGTGTGGGAGTTCTCACCGGTTTTGACTTCGACAAAGGCGGACCAATTGGCTTTGGCGTAAGAGACCCGGATCATCCCGTCGGGCCGTACCTTTGATTTAGGCATGATGACTTCGGAGAAAGTTTCGACTGTGGCCTTCTGCGCCTTTGAGGCTCCGAGCGGGGAAAGCAACTCAAGAGAGAGGTCCCGGACCACGGAGAGGACGGCGAGAAACGCCGACGTGGCACGCTGTTCGGCCTCTTGCACCGATCCAATACCTGATACAGGAATCAGCCTTGCCTTATGAAGTGTGGGTTCAACCATGTTCCGAATCTAGCCCATAGGGGTCGAGGTTCAATGGGCGTAGTGATTTGAGGCTCGCCCGCCCTGAACTGTGTCTTCGGGCGCAGGAGGCTCTTTTCTATTTGTGCCCTTGCTACCTGTTGATTACTTGCACCACTTGGTCGTTGTCGGCTGGGTCGTTGTCGTTGTGTCTTCGGTCGCGGTCGTGGATCCCGCCCGCTCAATGAGTGCCGATATGCGTGGTTCCGAATCAGGCACCGATCACACTTTCTGAGAGCATGTTGACGTTGCAAATTCTGCCTATCACCTCGTTGACCTCGATGGTGCTGTAACCATGCCCCGTGCCGGACAGGTAAGCGTCGAGATCCTCGACCAACTCCGCTAAGGGACCAGCGAAAGCTTCGTAGTCTTCGTTGTCGAGCTCGGTTTCCGCAAGATGCGAGAGATCGTTGAGTTCCTCGAGGCTGGGAGTTCGTCCGTCGGTCATCGGTACCGCACCTTTGCAAAACCCTTCGACCGCCTTCTGTTCCTCCGGTGTTTGAACGGTGTACCTGAGGGTGATCGTGATTTCATCGTCGGGATGGTCAGGTATCACCTCCGTTGCATTGATCCAGACAGGAAGCACAAGGTCAAACGTGTGTGTTCCAGAGGGCAGCTCACTAGGGAACGTGACAAAAATCGACACGGTGTCGCCGTGCATCAGCCTGACGGTCCTTTCATCACTGGTATCGGTACCAATCAAAGTCGACCTCTCAGCCCTGTAGGTGTCGGTCAGCTGAACATCGACGACGTATTCGATCTGAGCACCACGAATCTCGACCACCTGTTCCGCCCAACCGTCTGTGCCTGGCTGCAGTGCACCCAGTTCAAGGGCTACAGGAGGACCATCCGTGCCATAGGACAACTCCCAGTTCGAGCGCACGGTCTCAGGGGCTATTGAAGGCTCAGATGAGGCTGATTGGCTGCATGCCGACAAGACGAGGACCGCCGACAGCAGGACAAGACGGGCAAGACGCTGCATTCCATGAAATTTAGGCCTAC
The DNA here is from genome assembly GCA_040878225.1 of Acidimicrobiia bacterium. Classification (GTDB taxonomy): domain Bacteria; phylum Actinomycetota; class Acidimicrobiia; order Spongiisociales; family ZC4RG35; genus MA-ANB-1. Next base: position 5,201 of record JBBDMR010000041.1, on the reverse strand, counting down.
CACCGCTCCAAACTCCGTGAGACCCGATTACCGCCATATTCAAGAAATCACTTGACACGATTACCCCCATAAGTGCCGTTCTGCTCGCTTCACCGTGGCGAGCGTTATCGCTCCGCACCGATTCTTCGCGAGGTCGTCGACTTGCTTTCCTAAGCTTCCTCATCATGGAGACCATTAAGCGTGTCTACGCATTTGTCGACACGGTGGAGAAGGCACATCAGGTAGCGAGCCATATCTACCTTCAAGGCCCACTTGGGGTATCAGTTGGATTCAACGAATCGAAGCGAGGTGAGGGCTACGTGATTGTGGACACCTCGATTGACATCGTTCAGATCGTTCGGGATGTCACCGGTGAGGATCCAATTCGTGTGCTGATGCAAGACCAGATCACCGCTGAGCCAGACATGTGGGGCATTCAAGCCGTAACCTCTGAGAACGATGACAGCAGGGGTATTGCGTCAGAGTGATTCAAGAGCAGACGTTCTAGCCCTCCCCAGCCCGACCCGGATACCGAAGTCATCAACTTAGAAGGGGTCACAACCGAACCCGCCTCCGCCTGTCGTGAACAAGGTCTACTACTCCCACGACGGCCTGAGATGGCAGAGAGTCACGGATAGCCCAGAACTCGGCAAGCCGCTGCTCGCACCCACCGGCGGCGAGACGTCCTTACAATCGACGAGTACGCATCCGGACACAGGACAAACAGCACCACAAAGGCATGCGTCGTTCGTAGCGGCAAATAGCTCGACACAGAGACTCAGCTATTCGGAGCCAACTTTCGCAACGCATAACGCGCGGCACGCACTACCGGAACCAGCCAATTCACCCACGCATAACCGGCAATATCGAGCGGTTAGAACCTGCGCCAGTGTCGTAGAGGACGGGGGATCATGGCGCGAATCCACTCGTCCCCGGTGGGCGGGGATGGACCGAATGGCCGTCGGCCTTGTGGTCCCTGGTCGATGGATCCGCGGCCCTTTGGTGGCGTGGGTTCTGCTGCTTCGTGGGGGGATGCTGCCGTTCGATAGTTGAATTGGTCTCGCAGCCATGCGGAAGCATCTGTCGGTTTAGATGGCATTCTTAGTCTCCAGTTCTCTGATGAGCCTTTCTCGACTCCGGGCAAGGTCGTTCAGGCGCTCTTTGGCGGCGGCGGGGTCGGTACCCGGTCCTATGTCAAGGATGGTGCGAGGATCAGCGAGGACCCATCCCACTTGGATACCCTTCCAAACTCCGCCGTTGCAGGTCAGGCTCGAAACCACCGGGTGCCTGAGGTGTTCGGGGTCGTCAGGGTCGACACCTTTGGGAAAACCCGGGAGAAGGTCCCACAATCGGTGCCTCATGAGCCCAAACCTCTGGCCTCTAGCCATTCCTCCGTCCACGGTTCGCCGTCGGCTTCTTTGACCGGTAGCGAGGTCCGAACCCCTTGCACTCTCAGTGAGGGTTTTTCGGCGGGTGAGGCGATGACGATACGACCCCGGAGGCGATCCAAGGGCGACAGCATGAACTTGGCTGCTAGCAGCCGAAGCTCGGCGGAGATAGTGACATGGAGCCGCGCCTCTTTGTCGGCGGGGAGTCCCGCTGCCGGGAGGCGGGCGAGGCGCTCCTTCAGGACTAGGAGACTGCTGCGAAGCTCTGCGATGTCGGATTCTGTCCATTCGGCAGAGTGCGGAAGCGACCACAAGCTTTCCCAATAGGCGGCGACCGACGGTGCCCAATCACCGCCTAAGGGGCAGGGTCCCAGATCGGGCACCGTGATGTTGTCGGGGTCGAGGGCTTGCAGTTCACGGAAACGATGCCCGCGTGTCGAGACTCGGCTAGGGGGTGTTGGCATGATGACTCACTTTCGTGTGCGGCGTGTGACCGGGAAAGGTCATCTGTGTGACCGGTCCGGCCACACGTGTGACCTCAGTGACCGTGCCCTGTTTGACCCTCTTGGGCTCTGTTTCCGCACGGACGAGGATTGGCGATATAAGCGTTCTAGGGTCGAGCGATATGAGGGCCACGCAGGGCCTATCCGCGCGAATTGAGGGCATCTGGGCACCGGAACATGGAATCTGGGAAGTGCAGGGACTATTTAGGTGAGTTCGCCCTACGGTCCGGGGGATACCCCGGGGAAGGGGGAATGCCAGGGGGTAGGGTCCCCCGTGTCCTTCAAGAAAGCCCCGCTGCCGTGTCTCCGGAAGTCCTCGCTGCCGTTGATCCTTTGACGTTGGCTCCGGGGACCCCCCGTCCCCGGCATGCCGTTGAGTTGCGCTCACTTCCGGGGATGATCCCCACGGGTTCCGTCTGAGGGTGACTTCGAGGGCGTTCATAGACTCCCCCCATGGTCGAGGAAGCGGGCGAGGCGCGCCCTGACGCCGATGAGGGTCGTCTCTGTCGATGTGACCGTTTCCCCGCCGAACCTCGCCGGTGACCGTGCCCACTCGGCCACTCTGATCGGGAACCGGGTTCGTTCCATGGCCTCAATGGCTTTGTCGGCTGCGGCGAGGGCAATCTCGGCTCGCTGTGCGGCCTCCTCCCACGCGGCCCGCTGAATTTTCACCGCTGCCATGACCAAGACGTTGGCCACTTCGGCGGCCATATCGTGCTGGGCACGGGCGATTCCGACCTTGGTCAACTCGGCGTCATTCAACTTGGAGATGAGTTGCTGGGTTCTGTCCTCCGGTGGCTCGGTGCCGTTTAGAGCGGCGTCTTTCAGTTCTGCCCGTCGCAGGTCGTTATACCCCGCATACTCCTGCCGTGCCTCAGTAGCGGCGTCCTTGGCCCTGTCATGGGCTTCGGCGAGCCTTTGGATTTCGGCGAGGGCGTCACCGGCTGGCTTGTCGATTTCCTTCACGTAGTCGATCAGGTCCAGGGGGAACCTGACGACGTTGCCGCGAGAGAAGGTGCCCCCCCAGCCCCGTAGCACGTCGGTCGCTGAGGGTTGGTAGGTGCCCTGGGGGGTCGTTTTGGTTTTGTTTGCATTGGTCATTTGTGTGTCCTCTCATTGCTTGTTGTGTTCGTGCCGGAAATGACGGGAGGGACTTCGATCACTTCGCCCCATCCGATCAAGGCCCAGAAATCGAACGTCCAGCGATCTGGCTGGAGGCTCCGGAACCACACCTCGTCGGCGAAGTCGTGCAGTTCGCCCATACCGTTCCCTTGAATGATTTTGGTGAGGGCGGTCTTCGCCGTCACGAAAAAGGTCGCCCCCACGGGCACGGCTACGTGGTCCGTCGATACTTCGTAGTGCGCCGCCGCCACCACGGTTTCGGAAGTGTTCGGTGGGTAGTCGAGGAACACGGACCAGACGCCAAGAATCACAAGACGGTTGAGAAGGCCAGCTTGTACTTCGTCGAGGTGGCGGCTTCCGACCCCGGTTAGCTTTTCGGCGTAGATCGTGCTCCTCCGCTTTCCGGGGTCACGGTGCCCGGAGATTGTCCACCGGTCACCCGTGATGGTGTTAGTTACTGTCTCGATTCGACCTGTCATGGCTTCGCCTCCGTTTCTTTGACGCATTGGCTGCACTTCTGTGACCCGTTGGGGTAGGTGATCCTCATGGCACCGCAGTCCGGGCACCGGGAGGCGGGTCCGCCCTTGCCCTCGGGTATCGAATCAGGATGTACGGCGGGAGGATTGGTGAGCGCGTGAGGATGGACGGCGGGAGGATTGGCCGGGCGAGAAATGGCACCAAAAGAGCCAAGGGGTGACAGGGGTGACACCCTTTTGTAAGAGTCTCTTAGGGAAGGTGTTCTATAGAGAGTTATGCCAACCCCTGTCACGCCTGTCACCCTCGCGGGAAAAAGCCTTGTTTTCATAGACTTTCCGCCGTTCATCGGTTTTCCCTCACAATGCCGTTCCATCCCCGCCCCCCCTTGCTGCGGTAAGAAGTGCTTCCGTGAGCGGTCAGCCAGGGGCCAAGAGTTCCCCAATCGAGCGGGGGAGCGTTGTTGTCATCGGCCCACCCCTTGTAAGATTCGCCCAAGGCCTTCGAGGTGGAGCGGGTCCCCTTGAGGAACTTCCACCCTTCATCTTCAAGCCATTGGGCGAAAAGGTCCTCTTTCTGTCGATACTCGGCGGTGGCATCGGTGACCTTCTGGGGGGTGGTGTCGATCCCGTCGGCCCGCCACTTCAAATTGCCTTCAATCAACCAGTTGAGAATTCCCGGCGCTTCACCTCTGAGCTGCTCACCAAGATCACGAACACGACTTTTTCCGGTGTAGCTCTGCTCCCATGGCACGACTTTGACCCGTTCCCAAATGCCTTCATCGAACCCTGTTATTTGGGGGAGGTAGTTGGTGGCAAGCCAGAGAGAATGAGTTGGATCAAACCACCACTGATCTTCATAGAGTCGGCGGGCGCCGATCTGATCGCCACCTGTGAGGTTCTTCACTTCGGCTTCGGAGAGTTTGACCCGTCGATCGGTTTCCACGGCGACAGCGAGGCGGGTGCGGAACAGGCTTACATAAACAGTGGCGTGTTCTTTGAGTCCTGAAACGATCAGCGACTTGTCAGGTGTGACGAAGTACGGCCCTAACACCGAGCGCAAAGCCCCCACGAATGTCCCCTTGCCGTTGCGGCCATGACCGAAGTGGATCACGAAAAGGTGGTCCATCACGGTCCCTGACAACGCCTCTCCACAAAGCCTATGGAGGTATTCACGGGTGTCGGGGTCGGTTTGCCAGTCGGCTAGGGACGTTTCCCAGAGGGGGGCATTGGCTGTATGGTCGTAAGCCACTGGTGCCTGCTTCGTCATCAACTTCATGGGGTCCGGATCGTGGAAAGTCCCCGTTCTCAAGTCCACGTATCCGTTTTCAACGCACAAGAGATCGGGGTCGGCGTCGAGGTCTGAGGGCACTGTGAGGACCCCCGGCTCTGAGCGGGCCAGGTTGATCATGGCCTGCACCTTGTAGACAGACGCCGATTGTTTCGCCCACGAATTCAGGGCCTTGCGGGCAACGTCGTGGTTGTCGTTGGAAGTGTTCGCCGGGAAGTTTGCGAGCTGCTGATAGAGCCACCTGGATACGGTTTGGCGAGGCCGCTGACAAGAACCGCGTCGTGGTCGATCCGCCAAACGGTCCCGTCCCAGACAAGCCACTTCTTCCAGACTGGGACGTATCGAACCCGATCCCGCCAAAGTGCCACAAGCCGTTGAGCGTTCCCCGTGTTGAATCACCCCGGGTCTTGCGGAGGCTCCGATCCTTGAGAGGATGGAGCTATGA
>JBBDMR010000040.1:0-31267 GCA_040878225.1 Acidimicrobiia bacterium | reverse complement strand
CATCTCGGCTACGTGGGCGGTGGTGAGGATGGTTGGGTAGAGGCGGCGTAGTTCCTCGATCGGGTCCGGATTGCTCATTCTCACTCGATGGTACTCAACGTTGTGACAGAATGGAACGGTTTTATAGCCTGAACCGAAGTTTTGTCCGTATTTTGTCCGTCAGAGGACGGGAAACGTCGGGAATCAAGGATCACGGACGAAAAACGAAGTCCCAGTTCAAGGCCCATTTTCAGGGCTTTCGTCCTGGTCGTCAGAGTCGCCTTGGAAGGCTTTTAACCCGAAGGTTGAGGGTTCGATTCCCTCGGGACCCACCCTTCCAGATGAAACCCCTCAAGGCGTGGGTCCAAATCAACTAGAGCCTCCGCGTTGCCCCCCCGACAATGGACCGCACGACCCGTCGTCAACCGGCTACTGCCGCCTCCTCGTCGTCATAGAGACTGATCGCCTCGTCGAGACGGGTCAGCGAGAAGATCTGGCGGTAGTGGTCACTCAAACCATAAGCGCGCAGGTCGTGTCCCGCCCGCTGAGCGCGGATCAGGGTCGTCACCAAAAGGCCGATCCCGCCGCTGTTCATGTACTCCAGACCCTCGAAGTTGAGGATCACGGCCTCGGCGCCGGCGCCTGCCTCTGCGTGTGCGTTTGTGATCTGATCCTCGCAGGAGGCAGTGATCTCTCCGCTGATGTCGATGACACGCACCGCGTCGCTGACCTGGCGAATGTCCATTTTCAGGTTGTTCGCAGCCATTCCTCTCCTCCTAGCTCCAGGAAGGAGCCTTCTCGTAGATCTGCATGAAGTCGGAGAGACGGGTAATCCGGAACACCTCCCGATAGTGGTCGATCAGCCCTACCGCCCCTACTTCTCGCCCTTCGGCGCGTGCCATCGCCAGAATGCCGACGAGGACTGCGATACCGCTTGAGTTGATGTAGTCCACCTCGTTGAAGTCGAGGATGACCTCCCCGTTACCCAGGGAGGCTTCCTCATATGCGTTCTCCATCGGGTCTTTGGCGTTTTTGTCGACGGTTCCGGACAGGGCAATCACCGAGCCGCTGTCCTTCCTCACCACGCTGGCCGTGAGTTCCTTGCCTGGCATCAGATCTCTCCTTCCCGGTTCATGACCAGTTCGACGACGTGGGTCCCGTTGTCTGTGGACCGTCTGACCTCGTCGACCATCTCGGAAACGAGGAAGAGGCCCCAGCCCCTCGGGGTCTGCTCACCTGCGATTTTGGCCTCGATATCGGGGGTCTCGGCATCTGGGATCTCAGTGTCACCGCCCTGATCGGTGACCCTTACCGTCAGGAACGACACCGTCGTCGACACCTCTACTCCGACGTCGATAGCCGGATCGTTCTGGTTGCCGTGCTCGATGGCGTTCATCACCGTCTCCCCTACCGCTGTCTTGAGACGCTCGAGCCGACTTGGACTGAGGCCGAGTGGTGCCACCGCCTCGAGCACGGTGTCGATGGCCAGCCGCTCGTTGCCCTCGACACTCGGAAGACGGAACGAGACCAGCCGGTTCACGTCGGGATGGTCGCCGAAGGCGGAAGCAGACTTCTCAGCCGATGCGGTTCGACGCACCACGACCAGGGTGATGTCGTCCTCCTGCTCGGAACCGGGACCGTTCCACTTTTCGAGATCATCGACCAGCGAAGCGACGAGATCGTCATTTTTCGTCTTCTTGGCCACCTGTCCCATCAGTCGAGCAAATCCGTACATCTCGCCTTCGGCGTTGTGCGCTTCGGTGATGCCATCGGAGGTGAGCACCATGACATCACCATGTTCCAGGCGGTAGGTCTTCTCTTCGTAGTCCATCCGGGCCATGAGCCCGAGAGGCATTCCCGTGGCGCGCAACTCGACGACCCCGTCCGAAGTCCTCACGTAGGGAAGATTGTGTCCGGCGTTGGCGAACACAACGTCCCCGGCTGCCGTGTCGACGATGGCGTAGAGACAGGTGACGAACATGCCCGGGGGGATCTGGGGAACGAGATTGTCATTCACCTCGGCGAGGACTGCTGCCGGCGTTTCATTCCCCTGGGCGGCGCCTCGAAGCATCGAACGGCATGTGGCCATCACCAGCGCCGCGGGAACACCCTTGTCAGTGACGTCGCCAATGACCACTCCTAGTCGCCCGTCACTTAGCTCAATGAAGTCGTAGAAGTCACCTCCTACTGCACGGGCGGGGCGATAGAAAGCATCAACACCCCACCCTGCGATGGCGGGAAGTTCCTTCGGGAGCAGGGTCTGTTGAATTAGAGCGGCGACCTTGAGCTCCTGTTCGATTCGCTCCCGCTCCTTCGCCTCGGCCTGCTGCTCTCGAACCAGTTGCGCTACCTTCATCGCCGGGGCTACCTGGGAGGCCAGGCTGCCAAGAAGACGGCGATCGTCGCTCGAATACGGCTGATCGGACAGACGCGTGCCGAGATAGAGAGCTCCCAACAGCTCACCCTGGCCGATGAGCGGTACCACCAGCTCGACACCGGCAGCGCGCAGATGGGTGATCGTCTCTGACTCGGCCTCTACCGAAGCCATTTCAACCGGCCCTCCTGCCGTTAACATGACCGACTCCAGGGGATCGCCTTGGGGGATCTCTACGGAGTCGATGAGTCTCGTCTGCGGCGCTAGCTCCGGTGCCGGAGTCTCCTCGAGCCTCTCGCCGCGTCGACGTCGTCTCAACTGCGCCATGTTGTTCCTCCCGTCGAATCGGACAGTTGCAGTCTCATACAGTCACCGCCGGTCGCTCGGAACTGCGGTGCTGGTGGAGAGCAAGGTCGCACCGAGGTGTTTCGCCATCGCCACGGCGCCTCTTTGCATCACACGCTGATGGGCCCAGACGAAGACTGGCCGGGCCAGGGGGGCGAACAAGTTCATCCAGGTCTTGGTTGTGGAGACACTCCACACAAAGCGAACCTGCGTGCGATTTTCATCACCTTCCAAGAGGTATGTGCCGGTGCCGACGAGGTCACCCCGTACCAAGGCGTGGATTCGGCTAGGGCGTTGAATCTCAACGGTCGTAGTCACGAATCTCATCGAATAGAGGAGCGGGCTGCGCAGGGTGTAGGCGGCACGAGCTCCGACACCGTCCTCATCGCCTTCCTCGAGCAGCTGGGATACCTTCACCGACGGCCACCACGTGGAAAAGTCCTCAGGGTGACATGCCAATTCGAATACCCGGCCAACCGCAGCGGTCAACGCCCATTCGCTCTGGAACTTGTAATAGGCCATTAGATCCTGACTTCCTCGTCTGTAGGAGAATGGTAAAGAGCCGATACGGGAGCGTTACGACAGAAGGTAGTGGGTGATCCTCGCGAAGCTTCGTGACCACGAGTTAGAAGGATTGCCTGCTCGCGACCATAGATGCTTGCCACGCTGCACCCGTCACCAAACACGTCAATCACGAGTCGAGTCCGATCCGGGCGGCCCGCCAAGGGAGAGTGCCAACTCTCGCTCGATGCTGGCGCGTTCGGTGCTTCCCGTCGCCTCCAGGGCCTCTGCTCGGGCCGATCTGGCACGGCTCGCGAGCGATGAGACGGGCGTACGCTGCAGCGCGCCCGTAGCTCTCTCCCAGGCCTCGACGTATCGGCCAACCGCCATGTAGGCCTCCGCAAGCGCAACTTGCCCCCGAGCCAGGATGTCGTCCAAACCGAGATCGAATGCGAGCCGCTCCGCATCCTCGAGCAGCTCTCTCGCCTCCTCATCCCGACCCTGTGCGATCCGGAGTTCCCCCAGGTTTATCGTTGCCTCGGCGACACCCTGGGGCGACCGGGCACCACGCCAGTTCCGCAGAGCCTCGGTAAATCGCTGTTCGGCCGAATCGAGCATTCCCAATGCTTGCTCGACCTGCCCGAGAGAGTTGATGGTGGCGGCTGCCCGAACTACGTCGCCCGCTTGAGAACGTGCGTCGGCCGCCCGTTGGTACAGCCACACCGCTTCGGCCAACCGTCCACTGCGGTGGGCATCGGCCGCGAGGTCATGCAGCACCGTTCCCTGGGCGGCCAGGTCGCCCAGCTCGGCGAAGATCGGCAACGCCGCATCCCGGTAGTACTGGGCGCGCGCGAAATCCCCGGCTGCCGCATGGATTCGGTCGAGGAGATGAAGGCCACGCGCTTGCAGCCGTCGGTCCCCGGCCGCCTCCGCAGAGGAAACCGCGGCCTCGGCGTTTTGTTGTGCCTCGTCGAATCGGCCCTGCAGGAGCCGCGTGGATGCGTAGCCGGCGTGGAGCGCAGCTCGGGCGCGGTCCACGCCGGGCGCATCGACGTCGTCGAGACGGGTAAGGGAGGTTGCGAACAACCTCAATGCCTGCGGGTAGCGCCCGGCGCCTTCGTGCACCGAAGCGCGGAGGCCCTCCAGCTCGAGTTGTTCGATCGGGTCTTTTGCCTTGGCGATGGCCACTCGCAACGCATCCAAGGCATGATCCGCCACCCCTGCCCGTGCCCAAACCCGAGCAGCGTCTTCGGCCACACGGCTCACTTCGTGGTCGTCGATATCGTCGATGTTCTCCGCCGCTCTCAATGCCAGCTCGTAGAGCTCGCCGGCCACCGCGTTGGCTGCCGCGTCTCTGGCTCGATCGGCGGCCCGACGGGCTGCTTGCCAGGCCTCCTGCCAACGCTCTGCTGCGACCAGGTGGAAGGGAAGCTGATCCCGTCTCGCATGGCCCAGGGCGTCGGCCACTCGCCCGTGGATCTCGCGACGGGCCCGGTAGGGGAGCCCGTCGTAGGCGACCTGGCGTACCAGCGGATTGGCGAAAGCGACCTCCCCTCCCCCAACGTCGACGAAGCCCCTGAGACGGCGCCACAGGTCGTCGTCGTCCGGCGCGACTCCTCGGTCGCCCAGTACCGATTCGACGAGCCCGAGATCGAAGTGCTCTCCGAGAACAGCGAGATGGCGAAGGGCACTCCGATCGGGCGGCGACAGAGCATCGATGCGCACCGCGACGATGTCCTCTACCGAGTGCGGTATCTCCGTCCCGGCATGGGCCAGCATCTCCGAGAGGAACAGAGGGTTCCCGGCTGCCCTGTCCACTATCTCGGGGAGGAGATGGGGTGGCACCGGCGATTTCTCGGCCATCCGACGGGCGAGCTCGGAGGCTCGGGTGTGGTCGAGGGGGTGAAGGTCGATGACTGTCGCTTGATACCCACGCCCGTGGTGTAATCCCACGTTCCCGGGCGTCCTCGTGATCAAGACCAGCCAGCGATGATCGTCGATACGGCCCAGTAGCTCCGAGATGAGCTCCGCCGAGGCGTCGTCCATATGCTCGGCATCCTCGATTGACACCACTGCCGGCTTTCGGCCTATCGCCTCCATCAGATCTGCGACCACCTGTTGCGCCTTTACCCGGCGGAACCGAGGATCCACCTTGCTCGACTCTTCCGTGGTCGCGACCTCTGCGTCGACGATCACCGCGATCAGAGGGAGCCAGGGCAGGAGATCTGGAGCGTGTTCCTCCACGATGGCCTTGAGACGCGTTCCGGCTTCAATCGCCGTCGCGTCCCGCTCGATGCCCATTACCCACCGCAGCAGGAGGCGCGCCGTCTGATAGGGGGTGGTGCGCTCGAAAGGATCACATGCCGCAGTCACCCAACTCGCATCTCCGGTCGACGAGCGGAATTCTGCTACGAGGCGTGACTTCCCTACACCCTGCTCGCCCAGGATCTCCACGACACGACCACTTCCGGAGAGCGCCGATTCGAGAGAGTTCTGGAGCAGAGCCAGCTCGCCGTCGCGACCGACGAACGGTCCCGTCGAGACCGAACGGGGCTCCGGCGGGGCACCGAAGGCCTCGATCGCCATTGCCTTCACGGCACGCCGCTTCCCCTTCACTTCGAAGGGAGGGACCTCCCGGCCTATGAAGCGATCATTGGCGACGTCGATCGAGGATGCAGTGACCAGAATCTGGCCCCAGGCCGCCTTGGCCATGACGCGGGCGGCCAGGTTGGTGGTGTCACCCATCGTGACATAGGCCCGCCGACGCGGGGGCCCAACCGGGCCGACGAAGACATGCCCAGAGTTGATCCCCATCCGCGCCTCGAGGGATCTCGAATCAGCCAACAGTTGGGTGGCGAGATGCATCATGCGGCTGGCGTGGTCGCCATCTCCCGCGTCAGGCGCCCCGCTCGTGAGCATGAAGACCACTCCGTCCTGACTGAGATCACAGGAGCTGAGCAGGACTCCGTGCGCGTCGAGGAGGTTCATGAGGTGCCTCACGAACCGCTGCATCTCGTCGAAGACTGCTTCTTCGCCACGTTGCTCCAGCATTCGATCGATACCACCCACCTGGCAGAATCCGATGGTCACCCGCCGATGTTCAAAGGCGATGTCTGCTCCGAGCCGGTCACGTAGAAGGGGTGAGACGAAGAGGTCGGGCGGTCGTGTGTGGGACGACTCATCCGGGACCACCTCGGAGACGCCGGCCACCTCGCGGATCAGGACCCCTGTCTCCCTCTCACCTCTCGCCTCGAGCCTGTCACCCAGGCGGGTGGCCGTCTCGTGGCTGACCAACACTTCGCCTGCACCTGCCGCCTCCTCGGTAAGCACGGTGCGGGAGGCCGCTTCACCCAGGATCAAGAGGTCGACGTGACCATCGCCGACAGCCATCATGTGAAACCGGCCCGTGTGGATGCCTATCGACATACGGAGACGCACCGATCCTCGTCCGACAGGGATGCTCGCACAGGTCGCCAGGGCCTCTTGCATGGCCAGAGCCGCCGCACACGCCCTACCTGCGTGGTCGGGTCCGTCGAAGAAGATGATCAGGGCATCGCCGGCGAACTTGAGCGCGTCGCCATCTCCGGTGACCGAGAGCAACGACTGCCACACATCTGAGATGGTGGCGGTTATCTCCTCTGCTCCAGATCTCCCGCGCCGGGCCAGCCGCTCGCTGAGCCGTGTGAATCCCGACACGTCGGCGTAGAGGAGGGTGCCTTCGACCACCCGATGGCCGGGGATCTTACCCACCCAGTCGGCTAGGAGGTTTGGCACGTACGGCTCGAGGCCGCTGGCCAGCTCAGTGGGCGCCGACATCGAGAGTCATCCCCTGTCGGGCCACCCAGACATCGGGCTCGGACGCGTCGGCCCAGGCTGCTGCCAGCTCGTCGAGTTCGTCGTCGGTACTGGCGGGATCGTGGTGGAAGAGCAGGACTTTCTGCGCGTTCGCCTCCCGGGCAAGTCGGGTGGCATAGGTGGGCGTTGAGTGCCCGAGCAGCGTTCGCGCCGGCCAGTCTTCTCCGACAATCTGGGCATCGTGGATCAACAGATCGACGCCGGCCGCAAGGTCCAGCGCTGCCCCGTGCACGACCCCGTGCCCGTCGGGCCCGGCCCCAATCAGTAGGGGGTGATGATCTGAGAGGTAGGCGATCGAAGCGCTGCCGTCGTCAATCCTGTATCCGAAGGTTCGCCCGCCTTTGTGGGGGATCTCCCTGGCTGTCACCTCGTAACGTCCGATCTGGTGGAGTCCTTCCTCCAGAGTGAGGAAGGACCACCTGCCTTTCAGCTCGGCTGGGGTGATCGGGAAGTTCGGGGGGCTCATCATTCTCTCCAGCGCCGCGAGGGGGTCCAGGTCCTGAGCCGGGACATAGACGTCGACCCGGGCGTCATCCCGATCACCCGCTCGGAAGAACGGCAGACCGTGGGTGTGATCCCAGTGCAGATGTCCCAGCACGATCGCTCCCTCGAAGGGGCGGCCCCCGAAGAGTCCGTCGGCAACGCGCAATCCCGTGCCGGCGTCGATGATGAGGTCTGGGCGTCCGTCGATGCCCTCCACGGCGATACACGAAGTGTGACCTCCATATCTCGCGAATTCGATGCCGGGCGACGGAGTCGAGCCCCGGCTCCCGCATACATGGAGCCTCATCTGGGAGTGTCGGCCTCGGCCTGGTCTTCACGGTGATGAGTCCTCGCCAGAGCGGTGAGGGCTTCAAGGTCTACCTGATCGGCGGATGCCACTGCCACCCGTATCGAGGTTCGGGCGGTCACCGTCGAGGTCCTCTTACCCCCTTCCAGGATGGCGCGTTCACCGAGGATCGCTCCTGGACCGGCCTCGGCGACCGGCTCGCCGTCGACGTCGATCGCCACGATCCCGTCCAGTATCAGGAACATCTCGTCGCCAACATCGCCTTGTCGCAGAAGCACCTCTTCTTCTTCAAGCCGCCGGATCGCAGGACGGGCGCCGCCCTGCATGATCGCCGCCGACATGGTTCGCTCCAGTTCCGTCTCGGCGTCGGCGACGAGCAGCTCGTGCTCCCGGTCACCCCAGGGGGAGTTGTCATCGCTCATATTGTCCGCCCACTCCCTGTAGTCAGCCAGACCTGACTTCTGCACCAACTCGCCGGCATCGTCGTAGAACCAATGTCGGGGGAACGGGCTCGCTCCCACCACCTCATGTTCCACCCGCCCGCCGGAGTGGATGGTCAGCGCCAGGGTCGTCCAGACGGTCGGGGCCGTGATAAGAACGTAGGGCGGCCGGCTGATCTTTCGTGGCATCGGCGAGCCGGTGCGGCCTCCGGTGGTCTGCACGAAACGGACCCAACCGCCGCCATGCTCTGGCTCCTTTCGGATCTCGGGATAGGCCACGGGCTGAAACGAGAAAGAGCCCACCTTCAGGTCGGCCACGGTCTTGGAGATGAGACCGCCTCCGTCGTAACCGGCGTCGACGATCTCATCTCTCTCGACTTCGATCCAGGCGCCGAGACGGTTGGCAAAGCGGAACTCACTCGCCTGGTGCATGATCTCCAGGTCGGCGAGTCGGTCCGGCGGAGGCGGGTCGTAGTGAGCGATTCCCAAGAGAACGGGAACCTTCATCAGGCTCATCGGCATCGCCTCGGACGGAATCCACGAAACGGATGTGAACGTCGACTGGTGTCGCATTTCCTTCCTCCTCTATCCGGTTTGTCCGATGTTCCAGTAAGTGCGCAACGAATCCGTTACGAGAGCCGCCTGGATCATCGGTCCCTGACCCAGACTCCGACCGAGGCCGGCTCCATGGTCTCCGACACCACCCCAACCCAGCCATCGACCACCGCCTCGGGATCGACTCGCTCACGCAACGTCCCGGCGAAACCTGCGATCACCCTCTCGGCGTCATACCGGGAACGGTTGAACCGGCGATCCACCATCCCCTGCACCCTCCTCCGCAACGGGTTGAACAAAGCAGCCGCCGCCAGAGTCGACACCGCCACCACCAGCGGGTCATCAGAGGGAAGGAAGAGAGCGAAGACGCTGACCAGACCCAACACCACCAGACCGAGCAACGCCAGGATCAGCGCATAGGAAACGGTGCGGGAGACGATCCGATCGATCTCATACAGCCGATAACGAAGGATGGCAACCGCAATCGAGACCGGAACCAATCCCAGACTGAAGGTTATCAGCGCATTCTCGACATCATCGGAGAATTCAGCGGTTCCATTCAGCAACTCCCACACAGCGGGCACCGCGGCCGCCAGCGCAACCGGCACGACTGCCAGCGCTACCAGCCGGAGTTGCTGCCGCTCCGTGTAGCCGCCGCTTCGGTAACGGACGAACAGCGACACCACGGATGCCAGCAACGCAGCCAGGAAGAGGTAGAAGCCTCCTCCTTCGGTGATCAACACCACCGGGTGGGACGGATCGAGTGCGAACGGATTGCTCACCGGCAGTCCCTCGAAGGTCTCCTCGGAGAGGCTCACGCCGACGAGCATGATGGGCAGTGCCAACGCGGCGACGACTGCCACCGGCTTCCACCGCGGGGAAGGGAGCTTCCCGGTAGGAAACAGCAAGAGCAGAAAGGTGGAGACGAGCCCCACACCGATGCCAAACAGCCAGTTTCCCGCCAGCACCATCCAGGGTTGAAGGGAGAACTGTTCTGGCTTCGTGAGCGCGGCTAGCTCCACGTATGTGACCAGAAGACCGCCCACGGCGAAACAGACCGATGCCACAAGGAGCAGCCATCCGATGGGATGTTCCGGCATTCGGGAGGCGAGCAGGGTTCCCACCGCGCTGGTGGCCGACAGGAAGAACATGACGACGACCACCTGGCTGGCATCGAGGTCGCCCGGGAGGGCGAAGGTAGCGATCACAGACGAAACTGTGAAGGCCAACAACAGCCATACGGCGATCTTGCGGAGGATCATCGTTCTCTGACCCAGACTCCGACCGAGGCCGGTTGCATGGTCTCCGACACCACCCCAACCCAGCCATCTACCACCCCCTCGGGATCGACCCGCTCACGCAACGCCCCGACGAAACCGGCGATCACCCGTTGCGCGTCATAGCGGGAACGGTTGAACCGACGATCCACTATCCCCTGCACCCCCCTCCGCAACGGGTTGAACAACGCGGCCACCGCCAGAGTTGACACCGCCACCACCAGCGGGTCATCAGAGGGAAGGAAGAAGGCGAAGACAGTGACCAGACCCAACACCACCAGACCGAGCAACACCAAGACCAGGGCATAGGAAACGGTGCGGGAAACGATCCGGTCGATCTCATAGAGACGATACCGGAGGATGGCGATCGCGATGGAGATCGGAAGGGCGGCGAGTGCCGTGTTGATAATCAGCTCCGAACCCAGGTTGTCAGGAGCGCCAACGAGGTTGACGACGACCAGAACCAGGGTGAGCGCCGTCGACGAGAGCAGCAGGAGATCGATCTGACGTCGCACCACCGGATCGCCTAGGCGCCATCGCCTGATGAGAGCGAAGACACCTGCGGCCAGCGCCGGCATCCAGATGATGAAGGTGCCTCCCATGAGGAAATCGATCATCGGCAGCTCCGCTGGCGCCTCATCGGCGACGAGAATCTCCGCGGCGCGATCCCGGTAGGGCCAGATGAGGACCGTCGAGATCACTCCCGCCATCACCCCCAAGATCGTCGGAAGACAGGCGAGCACCCAACGCCTGGAGAGAAGACGGCCCGTGGGGTAGAGGAGCATGAGGATAGGGAGCAGCCCGATGGGGATCGTCCACAGGAACTGGCCACTGATCGCCAACCCGTCTGCGGTGGGGAGGGATCCTGGGTCGAGGAGCAGCCCCCGAACCGAGTACTCCTCGATGAAGGTGGTGACCAGCATGAACACTCCGATCACCGAGAGAACCCAGCCCACCGAGTTTTCCGGCTTCCGCAGCCAGATGAGCTGGCCGACAACGGCGAATGTCAGCCAGACCACGGTGTTCAACAACGCCGCCGGGCGCCAGTAGTAAGCATCGGCAACCGGATCTCCCCACGAGATGAGGACCAACCAGACGGTCCCCGCGGCGAGGATGATGGTCAGCATGAACATGAACGCCAAGGCCGGCCGCAGGAGTCTCATCTGACCCAGACTCCGACCGAGGCCGGTTGCATGGTCTCCGACACCACCCCGACCCAGCCATCCACCACCCCCTCGGGATCGACCCGCTCACGCAACGCCCCGACGAAACCGGCGATCACCCTCTCGGCGTCATACCGGGAACGGTTGAAGCGACGATCCACCATCTCCTGCACCCTCCTCCGCAACGGATTGAACAAAGCAGCCGCCGCCAGAGTCGACACCGCCACCACCAGCGGGTCATCCGAGGGAAGAAACACTGCGAAAACACTGACCAGACCCAACACCACCAGACCGAGCAACACCACGACCAGGACATAGGAAACGGTGCGGGAAACGATCCGATCGATCTCATACAGCCGATAACGGAGGATGGCGATCGCGATGGAGGCCATTACAGACACCGGCACGACGGTCCATAGCACCGACCCGATGGTGTCGTTCTCGGTCCAGGGCAGGACCAGAAGGACGATTCCGACGATAAGGGTGAACACGAACCACTTGAGCTGCTGACGCTCTAGGCCTCGAGATCGGACGAAGCGGGTGATGACATGTGCGATCGTGCCCATCAGGAAAAACACGGTCAGAACTACGTTGGCCATATCTCCAATTGGCTTGATGCCGCTCTCGATCAATGGTGGAATCTCCCCGCCGCCGAGCTCGATCGGGCTGAGGGACGTGACCACGCCCGCGACCATTGCCACGAGCAACAGACTCCAAACCACCCACTTCCACCATCCCGGGAGAGGCCTTCCTGTAGGGAACAGGTTGACCATCAGCATGAACCCGAGGACGAACCAGGTCTGGGCGATCGCGCTCCCGACGAGTGCGAGTCGGCCCAGCGGGAGCTGTCCGGGCACCGCCAGAAGAGCCTCCGCCGCATAGCTCCCCAGCAAGGTCTGCACCGAGCTGAAGAAGCTGCTGGCGAGGAGCGCCCACGTCACCGGATGCTCCGGTCGACGAAGCACCAATAACAAGGTCAACGCGAGCATAAATATGCCGCCGATGGCGGCCTCGCCCAGGTAGCCATATGTGGCCACCTGTGGATGAGCGGTTCGGATGTGGACTGTGAAGCCAAGCGTGACCAGATCCATGGACAGTCCGAAGGCCAGCACCGCCAGCAACAGGCGGCGGATACCTCCCGGGGCCACCGTCAGCTCTCCACGGTCAGTGTTCCCACCATTCCCGCCTCGGCGTGTCCGGGGATGGCGCAGACGAATTGGTATTCACCGGGAGGCGCCTCGAACGATGCTCCCAGCTCCGCGCCAACCGGCACCCGGAGATCGACGCCGAGCTCCTCGATGGTGAAGGTGTGCCAGAACAAGTCCTTGTTCTCCATCGTGACGACCACATTTCCTTCGTTGACTTTCAACTCGGTTTCGGAGAAGGCCATGTTCTCGGACACAAGTGCGATATCCCCGGCCTCGACATCGACGCGGCTGATGCTCGCACCCCAGGCCACGAGGCCTCCCAGCAACAGAACAGAAACCACCACACCGACCCGTGGCCCGGTGGTCGACCCGGAAGCCCGGTTGGTCAAGAACCCGATAGCGGCGATGAGGGCGAGCAGGGAGACCGCGGCCAGAACCGACGAGATCAGGACGGAGGACATCGGGGATCCCTCCCGGACGTTGATCATCGCTGCGGTCAACATAAAATACAGAGTGATCGCGCCGGCGAGGGCCATGCCGATGGCCCCCACGGTGCCTTGGCGCACCCGGGTGAGCCACGTGGCCAGGGCGAACCCCAGCGTTACCGCCCCTCCCTCGAGGTCACCGAGAATCACCGAGACTATCCCGATCGCCACCGTGGCCGCGATGCCGGCGATGAACACCAACCGGCGCCAGGTCAAGCCCTGGTCAGCGGAGGGCTCTGCCGTGATCGCATCAGGGGTTGTGTCAGATTTCACGAGCACTCTCCTTCGCCGTCGACGAGCGACGCCAGGGACGCAACGAGCATGAGGATCGGAAGCACGATGTTGGCCACCGCCACCACCGCGTCGGCCGGTGGCAGATCACGAGTGACGATCCTGTGGCTCACCGGCTCGCCGACTGACCCGGCGACGAACAAGGCTGAGAGAAAGGCGAGCCAGGCTCGTGCCCGCCGGCCATTAGCGTCCGCCCTCGAGGCCAGGCCGAGCGCCACCCACATTTGGACGACGAGGTTCCAGGGGGCAGCGAGACCCCCGCCGTGGATGCCGCCCAAGACACCCCGTCTCACATCGGATCCCATATCGAGCCCGAGAGCCCGGGCAGGGTATCCGCGTTTGATCGAGAGATAGCTCCCCGCGACGAATGTCACGGTGTAGGCGATGGCTGCCGATCGGGCGATCCTGAGAGAACGGGTCATTTCGAACCTCCTTCCCGTCCTATCTAGCAACGGAACGTTCCGCAAGGGTTACGGGATATCGACATGGTGGCCAGACTCCCTCACCCAGACCCCAACCGCTGCCGGCTGCATGGTCTCGGAGACAACTCCCAGCCATCCGTCCACCACGCCTTCCGGATCAACCCGCTCCTGGAGTGTGCTCGCAAATCCTTGGACCACCCGCTCCGCATCGAATCGGGACCGGTTGAACCTTCGGTCCACCGTCTGCTGGACTCGTTTGCGCAACGGATTGAACAATGCGGCGACTACCAGAGTCGAGATCGCCACGACGAGGGGGTCGTCGTTGGGGAGGAAGAAAGCGAATCCGCTCACCAGGCCCAGGGCCACCAAGCCCAACAGCCCGAGGATCAGCGCGTAGGACAGGGTGCGGGAGATGATCCGGTCGATCTCATAGAGCCGGTATCGGAGGATGGCGAGAGCAATGGACGCCGGAATCAGCACCCACATGATTTGCTCGACAACGGTGGCGACAACTCCGGACGGTTCCGGTCGACCGAGCATCTCCACCCAGATGACATCGAAGCCCACGAAGCCCAAGACGAAGACTCCGAAACTGAGCAGCACCCACTTGATCTGGCTGCGCTCCACACGTGTCGAGCGCCGGTAGCGCACCACCAGAGAGGCGAAGGCCGCCAGGCTGCAGAGGAGAAGCAACCCGTAGGCCAGAACGCCGACTATCGATTCCTCGGGATTGGCTAATCCACTGATGCCGATCGGGTTGGCTACGGTGGCCAGACAGCCTTCGTCGTCGTCGCCCCAGTCGGTGCAGAACTCTTCTTGGAATGTCCATGCCACGGTCATGAGGAGGACGGCCGCCACCGACAGCCGGGCCACCCATCGCCACCGGGGCGTCGGAGGGGACCCGGTGGGAAATAGCAACGGGATCAGGACCATCACGGTGAGGAGGAGCCCGAACCAGGACGGTCCGCTGACGATCGCCAGGGGCACCTGCCACCACGCGAGCTCGGCGATCCCCGGTGGAAGCGTGTCGGCGGCGACCCCGGCGACGGCTCCCAGGAGCGCGGTCAGGGCCATCAGCCAGGAGACGGGGTGGTCGGGTCGCTTCGCTACCAGGAAACCCGCGATCAGGACCACCAAGACGACAGATACCGTGATCCCTATGTCGCTCTCCCCTTCCTGATCGCTGGCGACCTCGGCCAACCCGATGATCGCCAGCAAGCCAAGGGAGATGGCGATGCCGAGGACCGGTCGTGTGGGACGGTCAGACGCCTCGATTCTCATGACATCAGTCTTCTCTCACCCAAACCCCAACGGCGGTGGGTTGCATTGTCTCCTCCACGAGCTCCCTCCAATCGTCGACGACACCTTCCGGGTCGACTCTCTCCCGCAGCAGGCCGGCAAGACTCTCCACCACCAGAGCGGCGTCGTACCGGGAGCGGTTGAAGCGCCGGTCCACCCCTGCTTGTACCCGGCGACGGACCGGGGTGAACAGGGCAAACACGACGAGTGTGGACACCGCAACGACCAGCGGGTCGTCTGAAGGAAGAAAGAGGGCGAACAGGCTGACCAGTCCCAGGACCACCAGGCCAAGAAAGGCCACCACGAGCACATAGGAGACAGTCCGGGAGATGATCCGGTCGATGTCATAGAGGCGATAGCGGAGGACGGCCACCCCGACAGCGAAACCCAAGGTTCCGAAGCACGCAACGGCGAGCGTCTGGAGCCAGCGTTGCGCCGGTGAGCCTCCTTCGAGGCTCCCGGTGGTGACCGAGAGGATGAACTGTCCGACATAGGTGAAGGCGACCAGCGCGGCCGCGGCCGCGAACCACCTGATCTGGGCCCTTGCAACGCCATGTGCCCTGCGGTATCTCTGCCGCATCGACCAGGCGGCTAGCGGCACGGTGGCCGCTAGCAGGAAGAAACCCAGAGACAGCCACTCGATCCAGCTTTCCGACCCTGCCAACCCAAACGGATTCTCAATCCAATCCAGACTCGTCAAAGGCCCGGGGGCCAGAGCGAAAAAGAGTATCGCCCCGGCCATCCCGACGATCGACGCGATCAATACGCCCTTCCATCTTCGGGAGGGGAGATCCCCGTCGGGGTAGAGCAGGACGAGCACCGTCCCCAGCAGGCCGACAGGCGGCACCCAGACGAGGTTTGCCAGCCATGCGACGACGTCTCCCCCGGGCAGGGATCCGGGTTCGGTGACAGTCGAGTAGATGGCGTATTCGTTGGCGAGAGTGCTCATGATTGCGGGCAAACCGATGCCCAGGGCCACCCACCCGATCCTGTTGCCTGGTCGGCGGCTGGTGACCATCGCCCCCACGACGACAAAGACGATGCCGGATGCGGTCAGCGCTAGGGGTGTAGATCGATTGCCGAATGCGAGCAGCGCCGAGGAACCCAGGTTGATGATCCACAACCATGCGAAAGCGACGGTGAGAACCAACGCCAGCGTTAGCAGGATCAGGGGGACCCGGACCGAGAACTCATTCGGTGGGCCGGTCACCGTTTCACCCACACTCCCACCGCTTCGGGCTGCATGGTGCCCTCCACCACCTCCACCCATCCATCCACCACCTCAGCGGGGTCGACCTGCTCCTGCAGTGATTCGGTGAACCGACCGATCACCCGCTGGGCGTTATAACGAGAACGGTTGAAACGACGGTCGATCAAAGCCTGCACCCGTCTCCGCACCGGATCGAACAGTACCGCCGCAGCGAGCGTCGAGATCGCCACCACCAGCGGATCATCCGAAGGGAGGAAGACGGCAAACAGGGCCACCAGACCCAAGACCACCAGACCGAGAACCACCAACACCAGGGCGTATGAGACCGTCCGGGAGATGATCCGGTCGATGTCATAGAGGCGATAACGGAGGACGGCGACGCCAATCGTCACCGGGATCGCGATCCCGCCGGGAATCCAGACGTAAAACGGGCCAGAGTCCTCAGGGAAGAACTGACCGACGGTGATGGCGACAGCGAACACAGAAGCCCCAAAGAAGAGCCATCTGAACTGGGCCCGTTGCACCCCTGCGCTGGCTCGCCACCTACGCACCAACAGCATCAGGGCGAGGAGAGTCAGAACGATCACGATCATGAAGCCCGACTGGTCAGTGATCACCGATGCCGGGGAAGCCAAGGACGGTACGAACAAAGGGCTGAGTTCGCCTGTCTCGAACATGGGCTTGGGGCCGACTGCGAATGCCGCCGCGGCGAGAATCCCAAACACGACCAAGAACATGCCCAGGCGACGCTGCGCCGATCCCGAGTACGACCCGCTGGGAAAGACGAGCAGGAGCCATACCACACCGAACCAGGGCGCCACCCCGAGCAACATGTTGCCCAACTCCGCCCAGACACGGACGGACATCGGAAACGAGTCGGTGGCAGTAATGGACCCCAGGAGAAAGCTGGCACCCATGGTCAGACCGATGAACATCAACCCGGCGCCGACCCCGTTCCCGGGCCGCTTGACCAGGATCAGGTAGCCCATGGGTGCCCAGGCCACCCAGGCCAGCGGCCAGAAAGCATCCGCCCCCATGAAGTAGGCCTGGTTGAGACTGGCCAGTACCGGCCCGGCCGTTCCGATGAGAAGCCCGAATGCGAGGAGGACACGTCTCATTCCCTTACCCATACCCCGACGCGCTCGGGCTGCATGGTGCCCTCCACCACCTCCACCCATCCATCGACCACCTCAGCGGGGTCGACCTGCTCCTGCAGTGATTCGGTGAACCGACCGATCACCCGCTGGGCGTTATAACGAGAACGGTTGAAACGACGGTCGATCAAAGCCTGCACCCGTCTCCGCACCGGATCGAACAGTACCGCCGCAGCGAGCGTCGAGATCGCCACCACCAGCGGATCATCCGAAGGGAGGAAGACGGCAAACAGGGCCACCAGACCCAAGACCACCAGACCGAGAACCACCAACACCAGCGCGTATGAGACCGTCCGGGAGATGATCCGGTCGATGTCATACAACCGGTATTTGAGGATCGCCACCGCGATCGCCACCCACAGGCCCGCCAGGCTCAAGGTGCCGACAGTATCGTTGACCCTTTGCGGCATACCGAAAATGTCGAAGGACAGAATGATGCCGAGGGCCACCGCCGTCGAGGCGAGTAACACCCACTTGAGCTGCTGTCGTTCCACCCCCTTCGAGCGGTGCCAGCGCACGAACACCGACGCGATCGCAGGAATCGCCATTGCCATGCCTATCAGGACCATGGCCATGCCTATCAGGGGCAGCAGCTCGAATCCGGCAAAACCGTCCACTCCCCAAGGGATGGGCACGGTTTCGGCACAGATGGACGATTCGGGCGACTCATAGACGACGCAGACGTGGTCGGAGAAGACGAATGAGACCCAGCCGATTACTGCCGCCCCCACCGCGACCCGGCCCACCCAACCCCATGTTCGATTCATCGGGGAACCAGTCGGGAACCAGAGAGGCAACAGGACCAGCGTGCAAAAGAACTGGGCTATCCAGGCCGCATCCGCGACCAGTAGGACAAGGACCACGGTGAGATCGTCGCCTGCCTCGAACGCCCGGGGCACGAGGTAGTTCGAAGTCCCCAGGGTCATGAGGGCAGCCCCGGTCACAGAAATCAAGGTCCCGATGGCGTTCTCAGGTCGGCGGAGCGCCAGAAAGAGACCCATGATTGCCGCAGTCAGAACCGGCAGCAGGTAGAGCCACTCCACTCCCGACTCGCCCCCCGGGTCACCGGTGACCATCATCAGCGCGGCAAGACCGAGTGTGTAGCCAGCGAGCACCCCTGAGAGGATCTGTCGCCAACGTTGTATCGATACGGCTCCGTCCATCTTCCGCCACCATCCCCGCTCTGCGTTACGGGAACATTACGGATTTGCTGCCCCGGAACGCGCCGCCACCTTCGTATTGGCGCTATCTTTGGGCCAATGGGTGGGCCCGACCTAAAAGTGAGGCTGCTGGGCGATCCCGAGGTCGAGGTCGCCGGGTCGCCGCTCCAGGTCGACACCCGGAAGGCAATCGCGATCCTCGCCTACCTGGCGGTCGAGGGAGCGGCCAGCCGGAACTATCTGACGGCCCTGCTCTGGCCCGAATCGGCGCCGGATAGGGCGCGCGCCACTTTTCGCCGCACTCTCTCCTCGCTCCGAACCGGGATCGGCGAAGACCATCTCGAGTCCAATCGTGATCGCGTGGCATTGATCGGTGCGATAGAGACCGACATCGCCCGCTTCGAAGAGGAGATCGCAGCCACCTTCGACCATGGCCACGACCCACACGATGTGTGCCCGGCCTGCATCCCCCATCTCACGAATGTGCTCACTCTCTACCGCGGCGATTTTCTCGAGGGTTTCGCCATCGGGGATGCTCCCGAATTCGAGGACTGGGTGCGCTCGGCGGGTGAGAACCTCAAGCTTCGCGCCGGGGAAGCCCTTCGCCGGCTCGGAGTGGCGAGGGCCGCCTCCGGGGACTATCCAGGCGCGATCGGCGCAGTCAATCGATGGCTGGGCCTGGACCTGTTGCATGAGCCAGCCCATCGATTGCGCATGCTGCTTCACGCATGGGCGGGCGACAGACCTGGCGCAGTCGCCGGCTACCGCGACCTGGTCGCCCTACTCGGCCGCGAGCTCGGCGTGCCGCCCCTCGACGAGACCACCGAGCTCTACGAGGCGATCCTGGAGGAAGACCTGCCGCCTCCGCCAGGTCAGCGGAGATTGCCCCAGCCCCGGCCGGCCCCGGCTGAGTCCACCCGGCCCGACCTCATCGACCGCGAGGTTGAGATCGAGGTCCTGCGGGAGGCCCTCGACACTTCGAAACAGACCGGGACGGTCGTCGCTCTCACCGGTGAATCCTGGATGGGGAAGACCAGGCTGTTGGAGGAGCTAGCAGCGGTCGCCAGCTCCCGTGGCCATTCGGTGATGACGGGACGGGCGTCGCGCATGGAGGAGAGTGTCCCCTACGCCGCGATCTCTCCGGTGCTCGATCAGGCGCTGCGACTCATCGACGAGGAATCGCTGGAGGTGCCCGAATGGGTGCGGGAGGAGCTGGGCCGCATCATGCCTGCCCTGTCTGACCGCCGCTCCCCACCCCAAACCGACCCCCTCGGCGATCTTCGATTCCTGGGGGCAGTTACGGAATTGATGAAACTGGCCGCCTCGGTGAGGCCTTTGGTCCTCTCGATCGACGATGCCCAATGGCTCGACTCCGGCTCGATGAGGCTCACCGGATTCCTTGCAACGCGACTCTCTCTGCTTCCAATCTTGCTCCTGCTTGCCGTCCGGACCGAGGAGAGCACGCGAAGGAGGACAGCAGAGATCACCTCGCTGGCCGGGCGCGTGGTGGCGCTGAGACCGCTCCAGCCTGACGAAATCCAAGACCTCGCCGGTCCCGAGCAGTCGCGGGCGATCGTGGAGTCGACGGGCGGGGTACCTCTCCTCGTCCTCGAGGCCCTCGATGCGGATCCTGGTGCGGAGCGGATGCCAGGGGTAATCCGCTACATCGAAGACCGTATGGCAGGGCTGAGCGATCTCGCCCGGCAAGTCCTGTCGGCGGCAGCCGTGCTCAGGACGAGCCATGATGCGGGGATGCTCCGCGCCGCCAGCGGCCGTTCGGAAGACGAGGTGGTGCGAGCGGTCGAGGAGCTCATGTCGGCCGGCCTGCTCCGTGAACTTCCGGGAGACGAAGGGATCGGATTCGCCCTGGATGCGGCGGAGAGAATGGTCTACGAGGGCACCTCTCTGATCCGTCGTCGGCTGCTCCACAAGCGAGCAGCGAGGGTGTTGGCGGAGCTGCCCCGGGCGGCTGACGATGCCCGGTGGGCGGCGGCCATCGCTGGCCACCACCACGTCGCAGGAGACTCAGAAGCGGCCACGTGGTATCGGCGTGCCGGAGACCTGGCCCGCAACGCCTATGCGACTACAGAGGCACGGAAGCTATACCAGTCGGCGATCGCCCTCGGTGCCGACGATTCAGGTGATCTACACCTCTCCCTCGGCGAGCTGGCGATGGCCGACGGCGACTACGAGACGGCGATGACGGAGCTCCGATCCGCCGCAGCCCAGACCGATGGGGCGACGCTCGCGCTGGCCGAGCATCGTATCGGGCAAGTCCACAGACTGCTCGGTCGGTTCGGCCTCGCCGAGGAGAGTCTCGCCCTCGCCGAGTCGGCTCATCCCAGTCCCGTCGCACTCTATGCCGATTGGGCGCTGCTCCATCACCGCACCGGCTCTCGGGACCGGGCGGTCCGCATGGCCGAGAAGGCCTTGGCGGCAGCCGAAGAGAGCGGTGACGAGCGAGGTCTGTCCCGGGCCAAGGCCATCCTCGCTGTGGTCGAGACCGACGCGACATCGGCGATGGAACACATCGACCGGGCTCTCGAATTGGCCGGAGACAGCGAATTGGACCGGATGGGTGCCCTCAACACCAAGGCGAGGCTGCTGGGTAACGCCGGCGACGTCGACGCCGCGATCCGTCTGGTGGAGGAGGCAGTCGAGTTGACATTGGCCACCGGTCACCGCCACCGGGAGGCGGTTTTGCGCAACCGCCTCGCCGACCTCCACCACCAGGCCGGCGAGGAAGACAAGGCGAAGCAGGCGCTCACGGACGCGGTCACGCTCTTCGCCGATGTGGGGGCCGGGGACTGGGAGCCGGAGGTATGGCTGCTCAGCGAGTGGTGATCCTGGGATACGAGCCCGTCGAGTCAATTCCACGGGACCCACCGGTCGATCGGTGCAGCTGCCAGCCGCTCCAAAACGATGTCGTCGTGCAACGAGCCACGGGAGGCCGACGTCGACCACGCTGGCGTGCGCCCAACGCGAATGATGTCAGGGGACCGCCGAGGTTGCCCACGGACTCGGAATCCTCAGCAACGATCTGGCCGCCGTGATGCCAGCGTGGGCAGGCGGTTTGAGCGCCAGGCGACCGACGTTAAGAACCTGGTAGGAGCGCCCGATCGCCAAACGGAGGAGTAAACTCCAATGGCGAGTAGGTGAACGAGGGGAGAGCGCCCAAGGAGGCAAAGGATGAGATACCGACTACCAATTATTATCGCGGGCCTGGCTGCAATAGCGTTGACGATGGCTGCCTGCGGAGGGGGCGATGAGGCCAGCACCTCTCTCGAGGTGACGGCCTCGGAGTTCCAGTTCTCCCCCACCGAATGGACTATTCCCGCCGGTGAGGAGATAACGATCGACATAACCAACGACGGGTCGGTCCTGCACGAGTGGGTGCTGATGCAGCCCGGCGTTGAGATCGCATCCGAAGCCGATCTCCCAGAAACCGAAGAGGAATTGCTCGCCGACTTCGTCTACGTGGAAGACGAGGTCGAGGCCGGTGACTCCAAGACGCTCACCTTCACCGCCCCAGCCGTCGGGACCTACCAGGTGATCTGCGCCATAGAAGGTCACTTCGACAGCGGGATGAAGGGGACGCTCACCGTCGTCGACGAGGGCTGACCCCTTTCAGGCTCTGGGCCTCCTCGAAAGAGCAGGCCCAGACCGGTCGATAAGAGTGGGATCGACCCTCCCGGTCCACGTTGACTTGTCCTTCAACCTCCGTCCAGGGAGGCGTATAGCTCTTCCTCTTGGTCGAAGTGGAGTCGGAGAATGGCGTGGAGACCGTAGAGCGTCCGACGCAGGTCCGTGATGTCGGTCGGTTCAGGACCGCCTGCGGGCAGATCGGCGACTTGGCGCTGGAACAGGTCGACCAGGTGGAAGATCTCGCGATGAGCCCGGCTCATCGTTGCCATTGGGTCGTCGCCGGGGAGGATCTCGGTCATTCGTGGGTAGATCTCTGTCTCGTCGCTGGCCTCGTGGGGAAGGATGTCTTCCGCCAGGAATTGCTCGACGTCGCGGAGTGAGCGAAGGCCGCCAGCGGGGCTCTGGCTGTCGAGTGCGTCGGCGACCCTTCGCAGTCTGTCGAGTTGGGGGATGAGTCGCTGATGTTCGATGCGCAGTTGGTCTGAAAGCTCGGCTGGGAGTCGGGGACCGTTTTGGGTCTGGCTCTTCCCAACGAGGGCTCGCAGTGAGCTGAGGATGGCGATGACGTCGATGGCCTCCTGCACCAGAGCTCCGACGATCGGCGCCAGCAAACCAAATGTTGCGAAGCCCATTGCGACCAGAGAGAGCCCCATGCCGATGATGACGCTCTCCGTGGCGATGCGACGGGTGCGCTGGGCTATCTCAATTGCGTCGACCAGCCGTTGGAGGCGGTCGACGACCAGAACGACATCCGCTGCCTCCGAAGATGCCGTAGCGCCTCGTGCTCCCATGGCCACCCCAACGTCGGCTGCTGCGAGGGCGGGAGCGTCGTTGATCCCGTCCCCGACCATGGCGGTGGTTCCCGAGCGTTGTAGGTCTTCGAGCAGAAGCACCTTCTCTTCCGGGGTTGCCTCGGCGAGGATGTCGTCGACTCCTATAGCCATCCCCACAGACCGTGCCACCAGCGGATGGTCCCCCGTCGCCATAACCACCTTTTTGACACCGGTGCGGCGAAGCGCTCGGATCGTGTACGCAGCGTCTGCCCGCACCTGGTCGTCGAAAACGAGTGCCCCAGCTATCGCGCCGTCGATCGAGATGTACACGACGGTTGGCGAGACCTTGCCAACGCGACGTCGGAATACGGTGATCGCATCGGGCTCCGGGGACCCGTCGAGTATCCAGGCGAGCTTTCCGACGGCCACCTCATGTCCGTCGAGATTGGCCGAGACGCCGGCACCATGCTGCTCGCTCGCACTCTCGGGCATGGAGAACTCGAGACGGCGCTCGCGAGCGGCTTCGACGATGGACCGAGCCAGGACGTGTGAAGAGACCTGGTCCACCGAGGCGGCCATTGAGAGCACCTCTCGTTCGGATAAAGAGTCATCGAAGACGGTGATCGAGCGCAGCACGGGTCGCCCCACCGTCACCGTGCCTGTCTTGTCGATGACAACGTTCTTGGTCTGCGCGAGAGCCTCAAGTGCCTCGCCTCCCCTGAACACCACTCCACGGTGCGCAGCCCGGGAGATCCCGGACACCATGGCGATCGGAACGGCCAGAAGCAGCGGGCATGGTGTGGCGACGACGAGGACTGCGAGCGCCCGCACCGGATCACCCGAGACGAGCCAGGCGAGGCCGGAAACGCCTAATGCCAGCGGCACAAACCAACCAGCCCACTTGTCGGCCATGCGAACACCGGGTGCACGCGACTCACGCGCCGCCTCGACGAGACGGATGATTCCCGCGTAGGTGCTCTGGGCAGCCTCTTCAGTCGCCTGGATCTCGAAGGCATCTGCTGCGTTCACAGTTCCACTGCTGACGAGGTCGCCGTGGGTCCTTTCCACTGGGAGTGGTTCACCGGTAAGAGCTGCCTCGTCGACCACAGCGACCCCACTCGTCACCACGCCGTCTACCGGGATCACCTCGCCGGACTTGACCAGCAGGTGATCACCCCGCCGGATCTCGGCTATGTCGACCGTCTCAACGGTGTCACCTCGCATGAGATGAGCGGTTCGTGGTGCACGTTGGATGAGAGCGGTCAGCTCACGCTCGGCCCTCCCCGCCGCATAGTCCTCGAGGAACTGGCCGGTGGCCAGCATCAACCCAATGATGGCGGCGGTCAATAGCTCACCCAGCGCCAGGGAGGCCACGACGGCGAGGAGGGCGATGATGTCAACCCCTGGCTGGCGGCGACGCAGCTTCGCGATCATTTCGCGCAGCAGCGGCAACAGAGGAACCACCGCCACCAGGATGAGCGCCACATTGGCGCCGGAGTCGAAGCCCAGTAGAGCGAGAACACCCGCGGTTGCGAGACCAGCGACCGTGAGCACCAACATGAAGGCGGTCAAACGCCTGGAGCGCATTACTTCAGTCAAGCCGTCTGTGCGCTGAGCGGCTAGGGCAGTTTGGCCCGTCGTTATATGACCACCGGCGGCTTGTACCGCGCCGTCCGATGGGGAAACTGTAGGACGAAAGCCCCTATCGCATAGCGCTGCACTCTGTTTGCATCAGCATTGAAAGGGTTGGCAATTGGATTTCACTCAGATACTCATAGTTCTTCTAATAACCACCTGGGTGGCTGGAGGAGCAGCTGTCGCTGTTGTCATGCGGCGTTCTGGCCACGACTTTGGCTTCTGGTTGACTCTCGGGATGTTGCTCGGGCCATTGAGCGCGTTCTTCGCACAGGAGCGCCATCGACTCGACATGCGACAGGAAATCGACAGGATCAGGGAGTTTCACGTTGGCCACTTCGACGCCCTAGCCGGCATCGACGGATCAGAGGAGTCGATCACTGCGGTGCAGACGGCGCTGAGCCTGCTTGGTGGGACACTGAACAGTCTCACCCTGGTTACCGTCCTCGATTACGAGGCAAGCGGGAGCTTCACAGGAGTTATCTCCCAATCTCACGCATACTCCCGATTGGCTGACGTGGCGTCCAAGCTGGACTTCGAGCCCATCGAGAAAAGGCTCCTTTACGGATCTCCGGCAGAGACAATCGCCAGGTTTGCACAAGAAGGTGGGTTCGAATTGATCATCCTGGGTGCCAGAGGACAAGGCATGTCCAAGGCCCTCTTTGGAAGCGTCACAGCAAAGCTCACTGGCAGCACTCGTGTCCCCGTGTTCGTCGGCCCGATTGTTTCGTCCGAAGTCCCAGTTTCCTCGACATAGACCACTTTTCGCCTCGATCTGTCGGAGATCATGAGCCGGCGGCGCGTTCAAGCGTCGCCGGAGTCTTTCGTGGTGCGCACCAGCCCGCGTTTTGATGAGTCAACCGTGATAGCTGGTCGCCAAAGGGGCCCTTCGGCCCTAGTCGGTTGCCGCGCGCAAATGATACGAAGGTATTGAAAGGAGTCCGATGCCCAGAGATCGCCAAGAGAACGCGCCGGTGAGGCTGCAATCGCGTCGTCCGCAGAAGGTGCTAGTTGAACTCGTCAACACCCTCGCCGATCCGACCGTTTTCGATCAGCTGTACAAGCTCGCTCAGGAACGACCCACCGAGTTTCATTTGGTGATGCCGATCGTCAGGCCGGACTACGGACTGGCTTTCACTGAGACGCAGGCCAAGCGAGACGCCGACGACCGGCTTGCGATCATGCTCGAGTTCATGGCGCGAGCCGGAATGAGGGTCACCGGGGAGGTCGTCACAGATGCCCCAGCAGACGCAGTAGCGAAAGCCGCTCGAGGACCGATGGGACCGTTCGATCGGATCCTCGCCATTTGGCGCGAGAGGAAGTACCGGTGGCTCTACGGAGGGACGCGTGGGCAACTCGAAGACGAGTTGGGGATCCCGGT
This sequence comes from Acidimicrobiia bacterium, assembly GCA_040878225.1. Classification (GTDB taxonomy): domain Bacteria; phylum Actinomycetota; class Acidimicrobiia; order Spongiisociales; family ZC4RG35; genus MA-ANB-1. The sequence continues at coordinate 5,385 of JBBDMR010000040.1, read as the reverse complement.
CGAGTCTCTACGCGTCGAACCTCCGGTGGCGGATAGCAGCGTTGAAAACCCTGATCACCTTCGAACTCTGTTCGAGGACTACGCCGCAAGGCTGGGTTGGAAGATTGCCTGATCCAGGGGAAGGCTCGGGGATATGCGTTGGGTGAGATGGGGTGTGGCGGCCCTTTTGGTCGGGCTGTTGGTGATCCAGCTGGTTCCCTATGGCAGGGCTCATGACAACCCGCCGGTGATGGCGGAGCCGTTGTGGGACTCGAGCCAAACCCGCGATCTGGCGGTTCGTGCATGTTTCGACTGTCACAGCAACGAGACGGTGTGGCCATGGTATTCGAATGTTGCTCCCGTGTCCTGGCTGGTGCAGCGCGACGTCGACGAGGGCCGCGAGGAGCTCAACTATTCGGAGTGGAACCGACCCCAGGAAGGCGAAGAGTCGGCGGAAACGGTGCGGGAAGGTTCGATGCCGCCACGCTCCTACTTGCTGACCCATCCCGATGCGCGTCTCACCGACGCCGAACTGGCGACGCTGGCCGACGGCCTGGCGGCCACGTTCGGTGAGGACGGGGAGAGTGAGGAGGACGGGGAGGACGAGGAGGACGAGGAGGACGATTGAGATTCTGTCTCGTTGTCGCCCGCGGACCCGCTCTTCCCGTGCTGCGTTGCCGTGATCTCTACCGAGGCTGGGGAGCTTCGGTCGCACTCGAGCCGCATTAGGAGTCGTAGGAACTCAGACGGTTCTTGACCAGACGATTCGGGCCGAAATCCTCTGATCGTGACCTATGGCCCTGTTCGCCCCTCGGCTGAAGCTGTCTAATAGGAGGGACAGGAGGCAAATATGTCAACGACACAGATCTACGTGTCTCCCGACTTGAAGCGACGCGGGAGACAGGCTGGCTACGCGATCGCGGTTTTGGTCAACCTGGTGATGTTGGTCATCGCCCACAACATCCTCGACTGGGGATGGCTTCCGTTCTTGACCGGCGACTTCGCCCAGGTCGTCCCGTGGATCAGCCTCGGGCTCATCGCATCGATCGTCGCGAACGTCGTCTATCAATTCAACGACACCCTGATGGTCAAGTCGACGGGACAGATCGGCGCCAACCTGATCAGTGTCTTCGTGACCTACCAGATCTGGCAGGTCTTCCTGTTCGACTTCTCGGCCTATGAGTTCAACTGGGTAGTACTCGTGAGATTCCTTCTCGTGTTGGCGATGATCGGAGCCGGGATCGGCGTGCTGGCCGAGGCCACCAAACTGGCTTTCGGGCGAGTCCACAGAAATGAAGTGACGGTTCGCCACCTCACCTAACTCGACTGAGTGCGAACAATCCGCCACTGCCGACCACCTTCGTCCCTTTGACTGACCCTCTCAAAATCTCACGTCAATCAACCGGTCCCTCGGGCCGCCACCCCCTCGCGAACCCGCCATCGTGGATCGGATGCCCAGGTTCGTATCTCAGCCAGCAGCCCACGGTCTCCCTCGGCGACGAGACGACCGAGCCCTAGAACCCCGCAGAAGTCGAGGAACTCTTCGGGTGTGTTGGTGGCGGCGCGGCGCGCATCCCATTCCAGCCATCGTCGGATCTGATCGCGGGAGGCAAGCTCTCCGGCGACCGTTCCGAGCTCAATGTTCCCCCGGGGCCCGGGAAGACCGGAATGGGAAAGGAGATAGGCATCCCAGTTGGTATCTTCCGTCAGCGCCTCTCGATACGCGTCGGCCTTGGCCATCGGTCCGCCTACTCCCAGCGGAAGAGCCGGATGGCCAGAACCCCGGCGATAAGGGTGATCCCGGCCACAACCAGCCACGCCGCGCCCGGGTCGAGTCCGAGCCAGCCGTCCTGGATTATCTCTATGGCCGGTCGCAGCGGCGTCCAGTCGCCGACCGTCCCCATTGGACCGGTGAGGACCTCGGGTGGTGGCCCGGCACCACCCAGCATGAGGAGAACGAACCAGAGCAACACTCCAAGCGCCTGAGCGGCGCGGGAGGAGGGGAGCACCGCACCGAGCAGGACGCCGATGGCGGCGAAGAACAGAGCTACCAGTACGAAGCCGGCAGGCACCATGGGAACCGAATCGGGGGCGACGACATCGTGGGTGGGCACCGCTACCGAGATCAGGACTATCGCCGACACGCTGGTTATGACGAACGTGACCACGATCTGAGCCCCGATCAGGGCCCAGGCGGAGATTCCCGAGGCCCGGTACCTCTTGAGTACCCCACGCTCGCGGTCCGACGCGATGTGAGTGGGAAGGCTGATCAGGCCAACCGACGCGGTCACCAGAGCAAGATAGGCCGGGACGTAGTAGTCCATGGCACCCACTCCCCGGTAGACCTCGGGGGTCGAATCATTCCCGAACACGCCACCCATGACGAAGAGGACCACCAACGGCAACGCCAGGGCGAACAGAACCGTAAGGGGCTCTCGCAGGAACAGCTTCTGCTCCAACCACGACATCTTGGCGAGAAGTCTCAATTCCGGTGTCGTCCACCTTTGGTGAGCGAGAGGAAGACGTCCTCCAGGGTGGCCCTCTCGGCACGAAGGTCCAAGGGTACGATCCCCTTTCCCACTAGGGCTGCAGCCACATTCGCCAGCAACGGCCCGTCGCCACGCACCTCATATCGACCGCGATCGTTCAGCACCTCTCTGACCCCGCTGACCTGGGTCAACCAGACCAAATCGCCGTCTTCGGCGGTGAAGCGAACCCGAACACCTTCGCCGTACCGATCGATGAGACCCTGAGGTGATCCCTCGGCGATAACAGTCCCGCCGTCGATCACGACCAGGCGGTCACACAGTGTCTCCGCCTCGTCCATGAAGTGCGTCACGAGAACGACGGTGGCACCCTGCTCCCTGATCCGGCGGATCAGCTCCCAGGCCACCCTTCTCGACGCCGGGTCGAGCCCCGTAGTCATCTCATCGAGGAACACGATCCGAGGAGCGTTCACCAATGCGAGGGCGACGAACAGCCTCTGCTGCTGCCCGCCGGAGAGGTTCCCGAACCGTGCGTTTCGCTTCTCGGAAAGACCCCAGTCGACGAGCAGCTCATCCCGGGACGGACCCTCCGGGCTTAGCGACCCGAACAGATCGAGAGCCTCCCACACCTTGATCCGGTCGGGCAGCGCCGACTCCTGGAGTTGAGAGCCGATGTGTCGCCTCAGCTCATGGGGATGATCCCGCGGGTCGAGCCCGAGCACCGACACTTGGCCGTCGTCGAATGGCCGCAGGCCCTGAACGCACTCGACGGTGGTGGTCTTGCCGGCGCCGTTGGGGCCTAGGATGCCGAAGACCTCTCCCTCCTCAACCCGGAAAGAGACGTCTGCGACGGCCACGAAATCCCCATACCTCTTGTGAAGGTGCTCGACGGAGAGCACTTCGCTCACGTCATCTCCATAGCGGCACGATTAACCCATCTCGTTTGTGCGCCGCCGCTCCATATCGAGTTCATCGGCAAACTCGACACCGCCATCGGGCTCACCGTCGAGGACGGTCGGATCACCCGCATCTACGCCATCCGGAACCGGGACAAACTCGCCCGGATAGCCCATTCATCTGACCACCTCAAACGGGGGTTCCACTTCGACGATCTGGTAGTCCCCCGTGTCGAGAGCCGTTTGCCAGGAGCCGATACGGAAGGCAAGGGTGGGTCGGAGTGCGGATCGGGGTCTCAGGTAGATCTCACTGAAGTCGTCGGGTGGGATCATCACATGCCACGACAAGCCGATCTCCCATTCGTCGTTGAAGAACCCGTAGTGAGAAACCACCAATAGCTGAGGGGCGAGGAAGGTGCCCTCGAACCCGGTCTCCGGCGTAATACCTAATTCGGAACGGTTTTCGGCCAGCCAGGAGGTGAACAGACCAAGGATCTCGGCGGCCTGCTCGGCCCGGTCGTCCTCCCATGTGAGAACCGGGGTCGTCCTGGTCACGCTATGGATCGTGCCACCGGTAACCACCTCGATGGTGATCGTCAGTTCGGTCTCAGTGGCGGTCGCATCAGGAACCACAGTGACTTCGGCCACCTCACTACCCGAGATCTCAGAGGGTCGAATGGCGACGGTGGCTCCCGGGGCGCTGGCAGTCACCATGGCCACACCGGCAGTCTCGTCGGTCTGACTCACCAACAGCACAACCTCGGCGCCGGGGATGGCTCCTTGGATGAACTCGGGCGAGACGACCACTGGCCCGACTGGATTGGTGGTCACCGGACCTGGCCTGGTTGACGTGGTTGATGTGGCCGGGGTGGCCGATCCGTCACAAGCGGCCACCAGGGTGAGGAGCAAAGCTACGGCAACAACCCTCGAATACCGCCTCATCGCAGCCGAATCGGGTACTCGTTGATGTGGATGCGGCTGCCGTCCTTGGCAGAGTATTCCCATACGATGAGGGCGCCGAACTGTTCCCGGTCCACCTCGTAGGGAATCCCTATCGACCAATCACCCCAGCAGCCGGTGCCGCAGGAAGCCATCACCATGTCCTCAAAGAGGGGTTCGCCGTCGTCGTCGGTGAGCATCACCTGAGACACCGCTTCGAAAACGTTGCTCAGGCCGGTGACTTCGATCGGGCTGGTGACGGGCTCGCCCCAGGCCGGGTGGTCGACGAAGATGGGCGGCAGCAAGTCGTAGTAGTCGTCTCTCTCCTGGGGACCGTCCAGCTCGATTCCCTCCGAGGAGAAAACGGTCACCGCCTCGCCCTCGATCTCGAACGCGACCGCATCGATATCGGGGAGACGGGTCAAGGTGTAGACCACCTGGGCGAGACGGGCGAACATCCCGAAGCTGCCCCCACCGTCGTCGTACTCGCTGCTGAGATCGACCGTCGCCACACCGTCCGCAACCTCGACTGCGATGACTCCAGTGCCTTCCGGGACCGCGGTTGAAATCGCCGGCGTGCCAGCGATTTCATCCGAGGTAGGGCCGGCCAGAAGAAGCTCCATAGCGCCCATCGCCGACTGAGCACCAACTGCATCCCTGTAGACCGGCACCAGGAACGGTCCCGGCGGCTCCTGTCCCTCGAGCTGTTCCAGCATGAAGTAGACAGCCATTCCGGTCGGCTCCGCTTCCGTGGTGGTCGTTGTCTCAGGCGCCGCGGTCGTAGTAGTTGCCGCCGTCGTGGTGGTGGTCTCAGGTGCGACGGTCGTGGTGGGTACTGCTGTAGTCGTCGTCTCCCCCGCTCCTTCGGTGCCACATGCCGCCAGGGCCAAAGCCAGAAGAGTCGTCCCCACCAAGAGACGACCCGCGATCTTCCCGGTCTGGGATTCAGACACAACCCGGCGTCCGCCAAATCCATGCCAATTCGGGAATGCCACCTGTTGCTCCTTTGTGTTGTTATCGCAAGCATCGATCGGCAAAGCCTCCCCCGACAGGGCATAAGGACTCTTTCGCAAAAAAGGTCTGCT
>JBBDMR010000039.1:29001-31508 GCA_040878225.1 Acidimicrobiia bacterium | reverse complement strand
TGTCGGATGCGCTGCGTGTCGAGTCGATCGAAGCGGTCCGACGGCTGCGGAAGCTTGGCATCGACGTCGAACTCGTCAGCGGGGACGGCCCCGGTGCCACCGGCAGGGTCGCCGAAGCCACCGGCATCAGCTCCTATCTGTCCGGCGCCACTCCTGATTCCAAGGCCAAGCGGGTGGCGACACTGCAGGAGCAGGGCAAGACGGTGGCGTTCTACGGTGACGGGGTCAACGACGCGCCAGCAATCGTCCAGGCCGACCTGGGCCTCGCTGTCGGGTCGGGGACCGGAGTCGCCGTGGAGGCCGGTGACGTCATCATCCTCAACGACGATCCCAGGAGTGCCGCGGTGGCAGTGGAATTGGCCCGGGACACATTCAAGACGATCAGGGGAAATCTCGTCTGGGCATTCCTCTACAACGCAGTTGCGATCCCGGTGGCCGCGATTGGACTCCTGACACCTACCATCGCCGCCGGGGCCATGGCCTTTTCCTCGGTCTCGGTGGTACTGAACGCGCTGCGTCTCAAACGGTTCGATGCACGGATTTAGGTCCCACTACCGGGTCGTGTGGAGTATGTTGACGTCATGTCCGGGCTGAAATGGTTTGAACATCCGGTCCTCAGTGATCCGGTGGCCCTGATCGCCTTCGAGGGCTGGGGTGATGCTGGCGAGAGCGCGAGCACAGCCGTCGCCGGGTTCCTCGACCATCCCGCTGCCCGACGGGTGGCGACTATCGACCCCGATGAGCATTTCGACTTTCAGGTACGCCGCCCCGTGGTTTCGCTCGACTCCACAGGAGTCCGTTCCATTCACTGGCCCCGCAATGAACTGTGGGTAGTGGAAACTCCTGAACAGGACCTCCTGATCGTCCTCGGGGAAGAGCCGCACTACCGCTGGAAGTCTTTCGTGTCCGAACTGGTAAACGCCTTCGAGAACGTTGGCGTGAACCGGGCGATAACAGTCGGCGCCTTCATCGGCCAGGTCGCCCACACCCTCCCGGTCCCGCTGGTGGGTTCTGCAACCAGGCCCGACGCCCTGACCCTCCACGACCTCCTGCCTTCGGGTTACACCGGGCCGACCGGGATTCTCGGCGTCCTCAACCAGGCGCTCGGGACCAAAGGCATCGACGTCATCTCGATCTGGGCCGCGATACCCCATTACCTGTCCAATCAGGAGTATCCGCCGGCAACGGAAGCACTTGCGATCAAGGCTTCGGCTCTGGTGGGGGTTCCCCTCGATATCGGCGAGATGACAACCGCGAGCCGTCAGTTCCTCTCGACCGTCAACGCTGCGCTCGAGGAGAACGAGGAACTCGCTGAGTACGTCGAGCAGCTCGAGCAGGAGGCCACAGACCTCGTCCCCGAAGACGGGCCGGAATTGGTCGAGGAAATCGAACGATTCCTCCGGGGTAGATGAACCCGACCCTGCCCGCGATCCCGACCACCCCATGACGTACCTGCTCTATATGCATGTGGTCGCGGCGACGGTTTGGGTCGGCGGCTTGATCGTGATGGCCGGCCTCGTACCTGCGGTTCGGGATGTGACCGACGACAGGACCGTGATTCGGGCGATTGCGCAGCGGTTCGGGGTCATCTCCTGGAGCGCTCTGGGCATTCTCGTGGTAACCGGTACCGCGATGCTGCTCATCGGATCCAACCTGTCGACAACGATGACAACCAAGATCGGCCTGGTGTTCGTTTCCGCCGCGCTGGCCGCCTGGCACACAGTGTCCGCCCGCCACCAGACCCCTCGCACCCGAGGCATGATCCAAGCAACGATCCTCCTCCTCGCACTGGTGATCGTCGGCCTCGCAATCAACCTCTGATATCTCGTTCCCAAGGCGTGGCGTCTCACATGTGATAGCTGGAGCCCACGGAACGAACCACCTCGGGGCCATATCGAAAAGGACCGGCCACGACGGGCCGGTCCTTTCACTTACTTACGCTTGTGGCGATTGGCCTTCAGGCGTTTGCGGTATTTGTGTTTCGACATCTTCTTACGACGCTTCTTGACGAGTGATCCCATGCAAAAACCTCACATTTCAGGGAGAAAGCTGTTCTTCATGGTGGCGCTTTTCCACAGTTAGGTCAACTTGAAGCCTCAGCAACCAGGCAGAATCGGTTGACACCGCTTATCGACTCTATATAGTTAACAACGAGGTTAACTATGATGGTCGATGATGGCAACAGTCTCGACGGCGTCTTCGACGCCCTCGCCAATCCTCACCGGCGGGCGATCCTGCACGCTCTGAGTCTGCGCCCGCATTCGATCAGTCAGTTGGCTTCCATTCGTGGACTTTCGCTGCCCGCGATCCACAAGCACATTGTGGCGATGGAGCAGGCAGAGCTGGTGATTCGGAGAAAGTCGGGACGCACCAACTTCCTTGCACTGAACCGGTCTCCGCTCCGTCAACTCCAGGAGTGGGTGGGCCAGTTCAACCCCTATTGGGGGGACGAAAGGGAAACACTCGAAAACTATGCCCTCGACGAGGGCAGCCAACAACCCCGTAAG